>CAZZLB010000269.1:0-4722 GCA_964654655.1 uncultured Rhodoferax sp.
GCTCAATCTCGATCGGACTGAGCAATCGTGTTGGTATCAGTTCGCCGGCCTTGACATGGGCACTGCCCAGCAGCGTGCGTGGGTTACCTGCATAGACCGCCACCAGTGCCGTGTCCGCCCAGGCACCGCGTCGCCGCAATCCACTGAGGAAGCGACCCGAATTCTCGGCATCAAGGTCAACTGGCGTGTGATCGCTCAGCAGGGTACCAACCGGCAGCAGGCATTTCATCCGTTCCTGCTCGCTCATGCCCTCGAGTGCTTCCAGGGTCACGCACTGTTTCAGGTCGAAGCCACCGGTTTCAAGGCGACGCAATGCGACCAGGTGCGCACCACATCCGAGCGCTTCGCCCATGTCTTCAGCCAGCGTGCGGATATAGGTTCCCTTGCTGCACCTGACCGTCATTTTAATTAGCTCTCGCCCGGAGAGGTCTTTCTCCAGGCTGGCTGTCAATTCCATAATCCTAACCTCGCGAGCATCCCGCTCGACCTCGATACCCGCACGCGCATAGTCGTACAGGGCACGTCCATCCCTCTTCAAGGCGCTGTGCATCGGTGGTGTCTGCCGGATCGCACCGGTAAACTCCGCGACAACGCGCTTCAACTGCCCCTCGTCAACCTGGACCGGCCTCTTTTCGATCACGCCACCCTCGGCGTCCGCCGTGCTGGTCCTGACACCCAGGCAAGCCACTGCCTCGTAGGTCTTGTCAGCATCAAGTTGCAGTTGACTGAACTTGGTTGCCGCCCCAAAGCACAGTGGCAAAACGCCACTGGCCAATGGGTCAAGCGTGCCGGTGTGCCCCGCCTTTTCCGCTCGCAGCAACCACTTGACCTTCTGCAGGGCATCATTGCTGGTCCAGCCCAGTGGCTTGTCCAGCAGCAGCACCCCGTGCACGGGGCGCCTGGCAACCCGTGCGCGCGGCGCTTGTGGCATGCTAATCCTCGTTTTTGGAACGTGAAGCGACCGCCTGCGCAATCAGGGCGTTCATGTCCGCCGCGTGTTCGGTCGTTCGATCAAAAACAAAGTGCAGGGTCGGCACGGTATGAATGTGCAGACGCTTGAACAGGCCGGCGCGCAGGAAGCCGGCCGCCTGATTCAGGCCGTCCGTAGATTCCTTGATGTCACCAGCCAGCAGACTGAAAAATACCTTGGCGTGCGCATAGTCAGGTGTTACTTCCACGGCCTGGATCGTGACCATGCCGACGCGCGGATCCTTGAGCTCGCGCGCGATCAACTCCGTCAGATCGCGCTGGATCTGATCAGCCACCTTGAAGCTCCGGTTCGGAGTGCTTGACTTCTTGCGCACGTCTGCTTAGAGCGTTCTGGCGATCTCGCGGATTTCGAAGAATTCCATCACATCGCCTTCCTGGATGTCGTTGTAATTCTTGATGTTCAAGCCGCAATCAAACCCTTCCTTGACTTCCTTGGCGTCGTCCTTGAAACGCTTGAGCGAGTCCAGTTCGCCGGTAAAGATGACGACGTTGTCGCGCAGCAGACGCAGACGCGAAGTACGCCGCACCAGACCCGATGTGACCATACAACCCGCGATGGAGCCGATCTTGCTGACCTTGAAGACCTGGCGGATTTCGGCAGTGCCGATGACCTCTTCCTTCTTGTCCGGCGTCAGCATGCCCGACATGGCGAGTTTGAGTTCATCCACAGCGTCATAAATGATGTCGTAGTAGCGAATATCCACGCCATTGGTCTCGGCCAGCTTGCGCGCACCGGCGTCCGCCCGGGTATTGAATCCGATGATGACAGCCTTCGCAGCAATCGCCAGGTTCACATCCGATTCGCTGATGGCGCCAACGGCAGCATAAACCAGTTGCACCTTGACCTCGTCGGTGGAAAGCTTGAGCAGGGACTGCGCCAACGCTTCCTGTGAACCCTGCACATCGGCCTTCACAATGATGGGAACCATCTTGACCTCGCCCGCCGCCATGTCGGTAAACATGTTCTCGAGTTTGGCTGCCTGTTGCTTGGCCAACTTGGTATGGCGGAACTTGCCGGCACGGTAAGTGGCGATTTCACGGGCGCGGCGTTCGTCGGCCATGGCCATGAAGTCATCACCCGCTTGTGGAACCTCGGTCAGGCCCTGAATCTCGACTGGAATCGACGGCCCTGCGGTCTTGATGCTCTTGCCATTTTCGTCCAGCATGGCGCGCACGCGCCCGTAGGTCGACCCAGCCAGCACCACATCACCCGTCTTGAGCGTGCCCGATTGCACCAGCACGGTAGCGACCGGGCCGCGTCCCTTGTCCAGCTGAGCTTCAATCACCAGACCTTTGGCCATGGCATCCACAGGAGCGCGCAGTTCAAGCACTTCTGCCTGAAGCAGAACCTGCTCCAGCAGAGCGTCGATGCCCTCCCCTGTCTTTGCCGACACGGGGATAAACGGAGAATCGCCACCGAACTCTTCCGGCACCACTTCTTCGACTACCAACTCGTTCTTGACGCGCTCCGGATTGGCATCCGGTTTGTCGATCTTGTTGATGGCCACCACGATAGGCACACCGGCGGCCCTGGCGTGCTTGATGGCCTCCTTGGTCTGTGGCATCACGCCATCGTCGGCGGCCACGACCAGGATCACAATGTCGGTCGCTTTGGCACCGCGAGCCCGCATGGCGGTAAAGGCCTCGTGACCCGGTGTGTCGAGGAAGGAAATGACACCACGCGGTGTATCAACATGGTACGCACCGATGTGCTGTGTGATACCACCCGCCTCGCCTGACGCCACTTTGGCGCGCCGAATGTAATCGAGCAGCGATGTTTTGCCATGGTCCACGTGACCCATGACAGTGACAACGGGTGCACGAGGCAAGGACTCGGACTGCTGTTTGGATACTTCGTCGTCGGTGAACGCTTCGGGATCGTCCAGTGCGGCAACGATCGCTTTGTGGCCCATTTCTTCCACCACAATCATCGCAGTGTCCTGATCAAGCGGCTGGTTGATGGTGACCATCTGACCCAGTTTCATCAGTTGCTTGATGACCTCGGATGCCTTGACTGCCATCTTGTGTGCAAGTTCCGCCACCGTAATGGTTTCCGGCACATGGACTTCAATAATGCGTGTCTCAACCGGCGCAGCTGGCACCCTGTTCTCGTCGCGATCACGGTCAGTGCTGCCACGCTTGCCGCGCGGGCCAGCGCGCCAGTTGTTGGCCCGCCCCGGGCCGGTCGGGCCAACTGCGCCACGCGTCGGTATGGCCTTCTTTTTGGCAGGATCGCCTGCCCAGCTGCTGGACAGCTTGGCCGACTTGACTTCCTTGCCGGTGCCTGTTGGTGCCCCGGCGACGGGTGCTCCAGCAGCGCCTGCGCGAGCCGGTTTCGCTGGCGCTGTGCCAGCTGCCGGCTTGTGCAATGTGCCCTTGATACTGGCAGCCTTGGCGGCAGCGTCTGCCGGGTCTGATTTCTTTTCCTCGACCTTTTTGACCGGTGGCTTCTTGGCCGGTGCCGACATCATCAATCGAATGGCCGCGGCCTCTGCCTCGGCCGTCCGTCTGCGGTCAGCCAGATCATCGGCGCGCGCTACGTCCTCGGCGGCCTGTGTCTTGGAGTCCGCAGCAGCTTTTTCACGAGCCTGCTCCTGCGCCACAGCCTGAGCCTTTTGCGCCACCTCCAGCTTGTCGGCCGCAGCCTTATCGATGACCTCCTGCACCTGCGGGTCGGCTGCCTTGGGCTTGTTGCTATCCAGGCTCGCCTGCAGGGCAATCTTCTGCGCCGCAGTCTCAGCCGCGAGCGCAGCGGCGGCACGCGCGTTGGCCTCCTGCTCTTCACGCAGACGGCGTCGCTCCGAAAGTTCCTCTTCCTGACGCCGGATCAACTCGGCCTGGCGACGCGCCTGTTCCTCGCGGCGTGCCAGTTCGGCGTTATCGATCAACGGAACCGTCTCGACGACCGGTTCTGCCTCAACCGTCTCGGCAGGCGTATCAGCACCGTCCTCGCGCCGAACAAAGGTGCGCTTCTTGCGCACTTCCACCTGAATCGTCCTGGCCTTGCCGGTCGCATCCGCCTGTTTGATTTCGCTGGTTGACTTCTTGACCAGTGTGATCTTCTTGCGCTCCGAGCCCGCGGCGCCGTGCGTTGACTGCAAGTAGGCGAGCAAACGCTGCTTGTCAGCGTCGCTGAGTTTGTCGGATGCGGCCGATGTGGCAACGCCAGCCGACTTCAATTGCTCAAGCAGCGTATCGGTTGATTTTTTGAGTTCGCTGGCAAACTCGGCGACGGTCGTACTGGACATTTGTTGTGTAACCTTTAGTTCGGCATAACAAGCCCTGCGGGCATTTGTTAGCCATCACTGAAACTTTGTATTCATGACATTCAATTTACGCTTGTGAAACTGCTTCATTGGCAAACCAATGTTCGCGCGCTTTCATGATCAAGGTCTTGGCCTCGTCCGCAGACTGGCCTGATATTTCGATGAGTTCGTCGACCGCCAGGTCGGCAAGGTCGTCACGGCTGTGAATACCCGCATCGGCCAGTTTGGCGATCAACTCGGGGGTCACGCCTTCGAGATCGCGCAAATCGAGTGACACCGCCTGCACACTCTCCTCCAGGGCAATCTCCATGGTCAGCAGCGCGTCTTTGGCACGGCTGCGCAGTTCGTTGACTGTATCCTCGTCAAAACTCTCAATTTCGAGCATTTCCTCCAGAGGCACATAAGCCACCTGCTCCAGACTGGTAAACCCTTCGGCTATCAACAGGTCGGCAATTTCCTCGTCCAC
>CAZZLB010000270.1:0-4715 GCA_964654655.1 uncultured Rhodoferax sp.
CGATGTTGATTGGCAATCTCGGTTCGGTGCTGGCCGGCGCACCGCTGTCCTGGCTGGCCCAGCTGACCAGTTGGCGCAATATCTTTGGGGCCCTGGCGGGCGTGTCGCTGCTGCTGGGAATCGCCTGCTGGATACTGTTGCGCGAACACGCCGCGGTAACGGGACCGGCAGACACCAAGCCAACGATTGACCGCAGCCTGATTCTGTCAGGGCTGGTCTCCGTGCTGAAGAACCGCGACAACTGGCCCACGGTGTGTGTCAACTTCGGCGTCTGCGGCAGCTTTTTTGCTTTCGCCGGACTGTGGGCAACGCCGTTTCTGACACAGGCTCATGGGCTGACACGCGCTGCCGCTGCCAACCACGTCAGTCTTTATTTCGTCGGCTTTGCGCTGGGCTGCGTTTTCATGGGCACGCTGTCAGACTGGCTCGGCAAACGCAAGCCGGTGCTGATTGTGACCAGCCATTTGTACCTGCTGATCTGGCTCGCATTGCTATGGGATCTGGCACTGCCGCTGCTGGCCAGCTATGCGCTGTTCGCCCTGATGGGCCTGGTCACCGCCGGCTTCACGCTCACCTGGGCGTGTGCCAAGGAGGTCAATGCACCCCAGCTCTCAGGCATTTCCACCAGCGTCACCAACATGGCTGGCTTCCTCGCTGGCGCCATCCTGCAACCCCTGGTCGGCTGGGTGATGGATCAGCGCTGGCAAGGTGGGCTGACGAGCACGGGAGCGCGCCTTTTTACTGCGGACGACTACCACTCCGGACTGCTGCTTTTGACGGTCGTGGCGGCCTTCGGTGCACTGGCCTCATGGTGGATCAGGGAAACGGGTTGCCGCAATATCTGGCGGCAGCCCGACCAGTGATTTTTTCAGGAAAGTTCTTGAGAAGCCCGGCGGGTAGTCTGGCAACTCGCCAAAGCACCGGTAACCCAGACTCTCGTAAAAACCTCTGGCGCCAAACTGCGTGTCAACCCAGGCCGCCTGACAGCCTCGCGCCAATGCCTCTTGTTCCGCCCGCTGCATGATGGAGCGGCCCAGCCCCTGGCTGCGAAGCCCTTCGGGGACCAGCAGCATCTGTGTGTAAAGCCAGCCATAGCCGGTTGAGCCCCACAGGCCACCGATCACTGAATTGCCGTTGTCGCGAATCGCAACCACCAGCGGCCGCTGCTGACCCGGCCCAGCAATTTTGACGTTGTACTGGACCAGGGCGCTGGCAATCGACTTGCGAATTTCATCGTCTGCAAGGTCGGTGACCTGCAGCGTGCAGGCAGTCAGCCCGTGCACGCCAGTGCGGTCAAACAGGTCAGCATTCAAGAGTCGGTTTCCCCAAAATTCAAGAATAGCACGGCGACCTTGTTTTATCATTCGTCCCGGTCAACTGCGGCCATGGGAGCGTTGATGAAACAAACAAAACATCAATTCGGTTTCACACTGATAGAGCTGATGATCGTGGTTGCGATCGTCGGCATTCTGGCCTCGATCGCCGTTCCGGCGTACCGGGATTACCTGGTTCGGTCCAGGGTGAGTGAAGGTCTTGCACTCGCGGCCCCGGCGAAACTGGTGGTTCTCGAAAACGGCCTGTTGGGCGCTGCCTTCAGCACCGGCTGGACATCACCTGCGGCAACCAGCAATGTGCTCAGTGTTGACATCGACGACGCCCGTGGTCAGATCACGATCAGCTACACCGACAAGGTCGCACCTGCGGGCGCCAACACCCTGATACTGGCACCACGCGTTGGCGACTCGGCCGGGACTCGACTGACAGGAACGGCAACCGGTTCGACGCCGCCCGACGGGCAGATTTTCTGGAACTGCAATTCAGCGGATCAAAATCCCGTCACCCACCATGGCGCCTTCGGCACCCTGGCAGGCAAGTACACGCCGCCCAACTGCCACAGCTGATCAATGCCGGAAATGGCGCACGCCTGAGAACACCATGGCCACGCCACGCTCATCGGCGGCGGCTATCACTTCCTGGTCGCGCATCGAACCACCGGGCTGGATGACGCAGGTCGCACCGGCGTCCACCACCACATCGAGTCCGTCACGAAACGGGAAGAAGGCATCGCTCGCGGCCGCCGTGCCTGCGAGCGAGAGCCCTGCATGCTGTGCCTTGATGCTGGCAATGCGCGCCGAATCGAGCCGGCTCATCTGACCTGCGCCAACGCCCATGGTCATGCCGTCCTTGCAGAACACAATCGCGTTGCTCTTGACGAACTTGGCAACATTCCAGGCAAACAGCAGGTCCTGCAATTGCTGCGGCGTTGGCTGCAGCCTGGTCACCACTTTCAGATCGGCCAGCGTGAGCTGGTGGTTGTCGGCCGTCTGCATCAGCAGACCGGAGCCTACGCGCTTGAAGTCCACCGCGTTGCGTCCCTTGTCCCAGTCGCTGGCACCACCCGCAGGCAGGGCAATCCTGAGAATGCGTACATTGACCTTGCTCTTGAACACGGCCAGCGCCTCGGGCGTGTAGTCGGGCGCCATCAGCACTTCGACAAACTGCTTTGAAATTTCCTGCGCAGCGGCTCCGTCCAGTGTTCGATTCAGTGCAATGATGCCGCCAAAGGCTGAAGTGGGGTCCGTCTTGAACGCCTTGCTGTAGGCCTCCAGCGCGTCAGCGCCGACAGCCACACCGCAGGGATTGGCGTGTTTGACGATGACACAGGCTGCAGCGCCCTCGGCAGCAAAACTCTTGACACATTCCCAGGCTGCATCGGCGTCGGCGATGTTGTTGTAACTCAGCTCCTTGCCCTGCAGTTGCTGCGCAGTCACCAGCGCCCCGGGTGCCGGGTAGAGGTCGCGATAAAAGGCCGCCTGCTGGTGCGGATTTTCCCCATAGCGCAGATCCTGCAGCTTGACAAAACGCGCGTTCGACTGTGCCGGGAACAACTGCCTGGCGGGCGTGCTGTTGCCTTCTTCGAAGTTGAGTGAAGAAAGGTAGTCGCTGATGGCGCCATCGTACTGGCTGATGCGGTTGAAGGCCGCCACCGACAGGGCAAATCTCGTCTTGAGAGTGATACCCCCCGCCTGGAGTTCCGTCAGCACACCGGCATACTGGGCGGTGTCGGTGAGCACCGCCACGTCCTTCCAGGTCTTGGCCGCACTGCGCACCATGGCGGGACCGCCGATATCGATGTTCTCGATGGCGTCTTCAAGGGTGCAGCCGGCCTTGGCCACGGTCGTCTCAAACGGATACAGGTTGACCACCAGCACATCAATCGTGTCGATCTGGTGCGCCTGCAGCGCAGCCATATGCTCGGGCAGCTCGCGCCGCGCCAGCAAGCCGCCATGCACCTTCGGGTGCAGGGTCTTGACGCGGCCGTCCAGCATCTCGGGAAAACCGGTGAGTTCAGCGACTTCGGTCACCGGCAAGCCCCTGGCGGCGAGCAAGCTGGCGGTGCCACCGGTGGAAATGAGCCTGATGCCCAGCGCATGCAGCGCCTGGGCGAACTCGACGATGCCGGTTTTGTCGGAAACAGATAGGAGTGCGTTCATGTGGTTAGATCAGTTTGTGTTCAAGCAACTTCTTGCGCAGGGTGTTGCGATTCAGGCCCAGCCACTGTGCCGCTTTGGACTGGTTGTCGTTGGCGTGGCGCATGACGACTTCGAGCAGCGGCTTTTCAACCACTTGCAACATCATGTCGTACATGCCGTCCGGCTCCGTACCACGCAAGTCGCGCAGATAGGTCTCCAGACTGCTGCGTATGCATTCCTCTATGTATTTCTTGCTCATGCTGTCAACTCTCTTACTCTTTTTCTCTCCGGGTGATCCGATGGATTCGAAGCGCCGTCCCCGATTCTGTCCATGCGCTGACACAGGCGGTCAAAATAGTCCGCCACGGCCGCCGTCTGACTGACGCAATTCTCGATCAGATTCATTTGCTGGCGAAATTCCTCACCACCAGGCAGATTCCTGACGTACCAGCCAATGTGCTTGCGCGCGCTGCGCACTCCCAAAAACTCACCGTACAGTTCGTAATGATCCTGCAAATGCAGCATGGCCCACTGCTTGACTTCAGCTACCAGCGGTGGTGCCAGATGGCTGCCACTGGCCAGAAAATGCCCGATTTCTCGAAAAATCCAGGGCCGACCCTGGGCCGCGCGGCCAATCATCAGCGCATCAACCCCGGTCGCGACCAGCACACTGCGCGCTTTTTCTGGTGAATCAATATCCCCATTGGCCACTACAGGCACGCCCACCGCCGCCTTGACTGCGGCAACGGTGTCGTACTCCGCCAGACCGCTGTAACCTTGCTCACGCGTGCGCCCGTGCACCGCGATCATCTGCACACCCGCACTCTGCGCCTGCAGCGCCAGCGTCACCGCATTGCGGTGCGCCTGTGACCAGCCGCTGCGCATCTTGAGCGTCACTGGCACGCCACGCGGTGTGCAGGCACTCACCACGGCCTCAATGATTGCCAGCGCCAGCGTGGGGTCCTGCATCAATGCAGAGCCGGCCCATCGGTTGCAGACCTTCTTTGCCGGGCAGCCCATGTTGATGTCAATGATCTGCGCGCCGCAGTCGATGTTGTAGCGCGCTGCATCGGCCATCAGTGCCGGCTCGGTGCCGGCAATCTGCACCGCGATCGGTCCGGGCTCACCCTCGTGATTGGCACGCCGCGTGGTCTTGGGCGTGTGCCAGAGATCGGGCCGGCTGCTGATCATCTCGCTGACGGCATAGCCCGCGCCAAGGCGTCTGCAAAGCTGCCGGAAAGG
>CAZZLB010000271.1:0-4713 GCA_964654655.1 uncultured Rhodoferax sp.
GTTTACCGTGCAGGCGGCAAGCCAGACCGAACTCACTCTGAATGCCGATCCGATACTGGGCCAGCCCGACGCCATCGTCGTCAGTTCGGTCAATCGCCTGGGCATCGAGAGCGCTCGCACCACACTGCCATTGCGGCGGTAGTCGAAAAAAGCCCTCTGCCAGCATCGGCTGGCAGAGGGCAGGCGTTCAAGCTATCCGAAGAAAACCCGGATCAGAAGAACTTGTAGGTCGCAAGGAAGGTGAATGCGCGACCACGTGGGTCTGCCACTCGCGGATCCCAGGAGCCACCCGACCCATAAATGGTGTCATAGGTAATCGCAAACGGCGGGTCGGTATTGAACAGGTTCTTGATACCAAATGTCAGGCTGAGGTCCTTGATTCCGGTGTAACTGACGCTGGCGTTGTACACGGTGTAGGAATCGACGTCCGGATTCCAGTCTGTGGGCACATAGCTGGGTGCATAAATGACCGCCTGCTTGTAGCCACTGCGATACACCTGGGTGAGCGCGGCAGACCATGGGCCTCTTGTGTAAGTTCCGGTCAGCGAGTGCTTCCAGCGGATGCCGGGGTCACCGTACAGGTTGAATTGACCCACTTCTGTTGGCCCAAACGCGGCGCTGGCGACGACACGCGATTTCTTCTCGATCAACAATGATCCATCCAGCAACAGTCCCCACTTGGCATCACCGATCTTGCCATTGGCACTGGCGTTCACATCCATCCCCGATGTGACCGTCTCACCTGCATTGATCCAGCGTGTGTCGATCTGAACAATATTGCCGGACGCATCGCGAATGAAGTTCTGCGGGAACAAGGCATAGTTCGGCAACAGGGTCGCCACAGTCGCCTGCTGAATCGCGCCAGTCTTGTCAATCGTCCACCAATCGGCACCAAAGCTGAATTGCTGGTTGGGCGCCCAGACAAAACCGATGCTCGACTGCCGGCTCTTTTCAGGCTCCAAAGCCGGATTACCGCCAGCCAGTGTGTTGAAGACAATAGGCTCGCATCCGGGCTTGGTGTTGTCAACCTTGAGTGTCGGACACTTCAGCGGATCCACCGTTGTATTGCCACCGGTTGATTCCGTAATTCCAAAGAATTGCTGCTTGAAGTCCGGCACACGGAAGCCCGTATTGAACGAGCCACGTACCAGGAACTGTTCCGCTGGCGTGTAGCGGAAGGACACCTTGGGATTGGTCGTGCCACCGAAGCCGGTGTAATCATCGTGCCGCGCAGCAACCGTTGCCTCAAGTTCCTTGGTAATGGGTATCAACACTTCGGTGTAAATCGCACGAATATCACGTTGCACGGTGCTGATGGTGTTGACGCTGTCGAACGCGGCGTTGGGAATCCCCATCTGAACAGGAACATCTGTGACATTGCCGTTGAAACCAAACTTCTCGGTGCGCAAATCCACACCAACGGCGGCCATCACCTCGCCGGCAGGCAATTTGAACAGGGGCCCTGTTGCCCTGGCGTCCGCCTGCACCAGCGTGGTCTTCCCGCCATACAGTGTCACGCCTTGGGCAGACGCCGCCTGAAGTCCGCTTAACGCCGCCGCAGTCTGCGACTGGCCGGCAGGCAGGAAGGGATTGAGAATGCCGTTATTGATCAGGGCAGCAAAAGGCGCACCGTAGTAGTAACCCGAACCCAGCACTGAACTGGAGTCACTCTTGGCCGTGGAAACACCTGCCCTGTAATCCCATCCGGTCAGCCATGGCAGAGGACCCTCGGCACCCAGCATGAAACGGGAAGTCTCATTGGTCGTCGTGTATTCCCTTGGTCCGCAGGGGAGACAACGCCAGCGAAACGTGATCGGATTTCCACGATTTGCTGCGAGTTGCGGGAACGCTGCCACCAATTGGTTGAACACATCGTTGTACGAAGCACCGGTACTCGGATAGGCCAGGTTGTACAGCGGATTCGGAACCGTGATCTGTCCCGCGCCTGCGGGCAAACCATTACTCAGGATGGCGGTAGATGAACTGCTGATCTGGCTCGCCGAAAAAACCTTTGACGATGTCACTCTCGCCGCAGTCACCTCGGCGTAGACCTGATGTTCGCCAAGCTGCAAGGTACCCCGTCCAACCAGACTTGTGTTATCGACCGGCTGTTGCAGCGTAGCAGCGACAGCCGTGTCAAAAGCACAGGCGTACTTGTATCCGGGGTTGCCCCACAGCGCCGCGTCATAGGGTGCCATGCCAGCGATGGAACCACAGCCCGCACCGCCCGGCAGATTGAGCACATTGATACGACTGTAGGTTTGCGTACTGCCTGGCTGTGTAGGTCCAGTGGTGGTCTTGTTGCTGAATACCGTGGCCAGACTCGAAATGCCGACGATGGTGGCAAACGGCGCGCCCACCGTGTCGGGCGAAAGACCCCGGCTCGACTGCAGGGCATTGACAAAACCGCGCTGACTTCCGAACAGTGCTTTGTTTTCGCTGTGACCCAGTGAAAAAAGGACGTTGTACTTGTCCTTGTCCAGATCACCTGCCCCACCGGTCAGGCTGACGCGGCTGACGTTGCCTCCACCCTGCTGGGTAACGTCTGTGAAGGCCTGCATGTCCAGGCCTTTGTAGTCCTTCTTCAAAATGAAGTTGATCACACCGCCAATGGCGTCCGTGCCGTAAATCGCCGAAGCCCCATCCTTCAGGATTTCCACGCGCTGCAAGGCAGCCATGGGGATCTGGTTCAGATCGACCACCCCGCCGTTCAGGCCGGAGGCCGCCAAGCGACGCCCGTTCAGCAGAATGAGGGTGTTGTTCGATCCCTGGCCACGCAGGTTGGCAGCCGAAAGGCCATTGTTCGCGCGATTCGAGCTGGCTCCAACGTCCGAATTGCTCGCCAGGTTGTCATAGCTGTTGCCGTTGTTGCTCAACGTACTGATCAACTGTTCCGCTGTAACAATCCCCTGGCGCTTCAGGTCCTCGTTGGTGATGACCTGCACCGGCAGCGAGCCTTCGGAAGCAATGCGCTTGATGCTACTGCCGGTGATTTCCACGCGCTGCAGCGAGACCTCCGAGGTTTGCGCAGCAGCGCAGGTAGCCAAACCAGCCAAGGCCAGACATTGCGATATCTTTTTCAATTTCACTTTGGATGCTCCATTCAGGGGGTAAGGGGTCACTTTACACAATCTTAACTGCGCCACACATAGGGGAACCACGGATGATGGCAGCGTCGAGGCAAATTCATCAAATACGACACACTGCGGCCGCCACCAGGCCTTGCCTGCTTGCTACTCGATGCGAAGATAGTCGCGCCGGACCACAACCCTGTCACCAAAATCAAAATGCCACCATTCGGTCGAAATGCCTGAAAAGCCGGCACCAAGCATCGCCTCGCGCAGGATCTGCCGGTTGTGGATCTGGGATTGACTGAGCAACCCCTGGGTCAGAAACCTTTGCTCGTACTTCGGGTGCGACAAATCGGACAGGTCGTCAAATCCCGTACCCATGTCGAGTTCCATCCCCACGCTGTCTACCAACGTCACATCTACCGCCATGCCGAAGGAATGGATGGACCCCTTGGCCGGATCCGCCAGATATTGCTGCAAGGGCGTTCCAACCAGACACTGCCACAAGGTCTCCTGCACCCGGTGCGGCCGCAAGGCATCAAGAAGCAACAGTCGATAAGCTCCATGCTGTCGCTGCAACCAGTCAACCGCCGCCTCGATTCCGGCAGCGGCCTGCCGGTGCAACCAGGCGCAGTCGAGTTGACCGTACAGATCGCGTCCGACAAAATTGTTGGTGCCGGCATAGCGCAGATCTACACTGATCCCCTCTATCGTGGCGAGCGACCGAAAATCGGGGTGACCCGCCACCATTTCACAAAGCATGGGTGTCCTATAAGCAAGACATGATGAAACAAAAATTCTTCTGGCTCCCGTTGCTGCTGCTGGCCACGAGCGCCGTCTGCGCGCAAACCATTTTGCCGGAAAACGTATCGGCCATGCTGCGCAACGCGGGTCTCGCCGAAGCATCACTGAGTGCTCTGGTGCTGCCGATTCAGGGTGGCGCGCCACGCCTGGCCCACCTGGAAGAGCGTGCGATGGCCCCGGCCTCGACCATGAAACTGGTAACCACCCTGATTGCTCTCGAAGAACTGGGACCAACCTTTCGCTGGCGCACCGAATTGCTGAGCCAGGGTCGCATCGATGCGGCGGCTTTGCGCGGCACCCTGTACCTGCGCGGTGGCGGTGAACCCAATCTGAACTGGGATGGTCTGCGTGCCATGTTCCGCTCTCTGCGCGCCCAGGGCGTGGCGCATCTGGAAGCAGACCTCGTGTTGGACCGGAGTCTTTTCCAGCCGATGCGTCCGGACGTGGGAGTGCCTGATTTTGATGAATCACCCAGGGCCTACTACAACGTCATCCCGGATGCCCTGGTACTCAACGGCAACGTGATTGAGTTTGGTCTCGAATCGAACGACCAGAAGACCGTGGTTCGTACGCAGCCACCGCTGGCAGGCGTTCTGATCGACGCCGACCTTTCACTCAAGGATATGCCCTGCGATGCCTGGGACGACGACTGGGACCCACCACTGGTAAGCCCCTCCAGCGATGGCAAGGTCACCGTCGTGCTGCGCGGCGCCTTTCCCCGCCACTGCAAGACGAAAACCAGGTTGAGTCTGCTTGATCGCAACCTCTATATCGAACGCTTCCTGCGGGCCTATTGGCAGGAGCTGGGCGGCACCTGGAAGGGTCGTGTCAAGGACGG
>CAZZLB010000272.1:0-4711 GCA_964654655.1 uncultured Rhodoferax sp.
CGCCTTGGAGCGCCACCTGGAGCGCTTTGGCATTCAACGAGGGGATGAAGAACCGACTTTGCGAAGTTCAAATCATGCTGCGAGGGACAGCAGCAGGAACCACCACGCTGGAGGTTCTGCAGAACTCGGTGGCCGTGTTCACGCAGACGGTGACTCTGGACGCTACGAATCCCAAGAAATATGGCGGCACATTTCCTTGCGGCGACTTGACCTACGCGAGCACAGTGAAGCTCGGTGGGTCGGGTGCAACCACGGGAGCGATTGAAGCAGGCGCCGTCTACCTCGGCGAGCCTGTGAGTGTGAGCAGCGGCGCTGTGGTGACGGAGTGGGCTTCGAAAACTCTCACACTCACGAATGTAGGTGCAGCGGCGACCCAAGCTCTTCAAACAAGAAGAGTCGGATCTAACCTAGAAATCCGTGGCAGAATTACTTTCAAAACTAGCGGATTGCCGACTGGAGCGATTACTCTAACCCTTCCTGACTCCCTTACATCTACTGTTTCTAATGGATTTGTAGGAGTTGCTCAAGGTTCTTTGGCAGCATCACCTTATTTTCCAGTTGGTGGTGTCCAGATGCTTTCTACAACTACTTTTGCGGTATTAACTGTCGGTGCCAACTCGGCATGGAATGCAACGAACCCAGCAACATGGGCGAACAATGATTATCTAGAATTCAATGTGGTATCTATTCCCATTTCCGGCTGGGCAGCGACAGACATCGTGACGCCTGAAGCGAGTTTGGTGGAGTATGCATATAATACTAGTGCAATAACCGCAGCAGGAGCTTCTGACACCACTTCATTTGGGTACGGCCCAGCAGGAACCCTTATCAACGCAGTCGACAGCGTGACGACAAGCGGAAGCACTACATTTCGTGTTCGTTTCCAAACTCCAGTCAAGGAAACAGACCGGGTGATGGTCGAGATGTATGACCCTTCCGGTGGCACATGGCTCGACGCAGCACAACGCGGGGCTGGAAGAATTGCGCAGAATACATCCAGATATGGCATCGGTATTCTTGGTGTTGCGGGCTCTCTCACTGATTTCGATGTACTGTTCGGAAATGCCGGTTTTGCTCCCAGCGGTGCTACTTACGGATCAGTGTCGGCTCTGGCTTGGAGTTCTTTCACGACGTACAAATGGCGGGCCGTGAAACGTCCAGGAGGCCCAGGCAGCCAAGCATTTTACATCTCATCTCCTCTCGTCGCTCCTCCAGATGGCACTGGAATTAAGCTCAAAAGCAGCGCGAATGTGGACTTGATGACCCTCTCAGAGTCCAGTGGAACCGCTAATATCGGAAATATTTCTCCTGGTAATGCTTCAATCAGGCACAAATTTTATGGCAACGAACTGATGATTGATAACCGGGATTCAACATCTCCGGATGGCTCGTGGATTAAATATTCGGAAAGCGGAACGAATAAATGGGAATCTGGATATGACGCCAACTATGGAACAACTTCTTTTTACTGGTATAATTATGTAAAACCAGGATATGTTGGCGGAATAACGACAGATGGGAAGTGGGAACTTGGTCCTTCTGGCGCTGGTGACGTCAAGCATAAAGCGAATGGGTCATTTGCTGCCAAGTTTGCAACAGGCGTGTTTAATATAGGTGGCTCTACTGCAAATGAATCACAATCATTATCCGCAAATGGTGGTGCCACCGATGCAGTCACCGTCACCGTAGCAGACGGTGATTTCGGGTTCTTCGTCCTAGTTTCAGATCCGGCTGCTGGAACATCGTCGGTGCATTTTGCCACATATTCCTCGGCAACAATTGTTGAGATTGCAGACCCCAGCACCATAGTTCCTGGAACATATACGGTGACAAAATCTGCAGGGTCATACGCGGTGAAGGTAGAGAACGCTACAGGTGGAGCTAAAACTGTAGGAATCCAGATAATTGGAGCGAAAGTCACAGCGGCATCACTCGGCACGTAAGGAGCCCCGCCATGGCCAAGAAGAAAATGGGACTCGCAATCGTAAAGAGCCTACAGACAGGAATAGCAGAGCTTGCGACGCAATTTTTCGAGGGAGTTGAAGATATTCGTACCCGATACCCGAAGGACAAGTTCAAGATTTTAGCGTTTCCTGTGAAGTTCGACATGAATGGGAAGTTTGAC
This sequence comes from uncultured Rhodoferax sp., assembly GCA_964654655.1. GTDB lineage: Bacteria > Pseudomonadota > Gammaproteobacteria > Burkholderiales > Burkholderiaceae_C > Rhodoferax. The sequence goes on from CAZZLB010000272.1 coordinate 2,126, forward strand.
TTTGATCCAGAAGATGACACGGACATAGGAGAGTAAAATGAACCACAATCAGTTTGAACACACGCTTCGCACATCGACACTCAATGGGGATGGAAGTCCAGTCTCCCATCAATTCGCTGTGAATCTCGCGATTGACACAACCTGGGCAGTCGCGGCGTCTCCCGCCCCTCAAGCCCTCACGACAGGTGAGCTTTGCACCAACGTCGTAACCTTTGCGACCAAAGCTCTCACGGCTGAGGGGGACTTCTTGCTGTTCACAGACGCTGCGGGCCTTGAGTGGGCTTGGGCTGCAGATGTGGACGGTGGGGGCATCACCAATGCTGGGCCTCGCTGGGCGGCAATCCCCGCAGCTCGTAAGGCCATTTCTGACATTTCGGCCGTTGTGGGCGCCGATGCAGTCGCTGCACTTGCTGTCGCAGCCCTCAACGTGCTTGCAGGCTTCAGCTTCACACTCACTGACAACGCAGACGGCACTGTGGACTTTGTAGCCAATGCCCGAGGACCTCTCCCTGCTTTCGAATCCTTCGTCGCTGACGAGTCGGGCGCTGGCTCCACGACGTTCGTCGAGACTGTGGCAGGGGAGCCCTCTGCATTCAGCATCACAGCCAACACGGTGTCGAAGGTGGGTCACGGGTACCAGACTGGGCAATGCGTGCGCGTTGTAATCAGCGCAGGCGCCCTGCCCACCCCGCTGCTCGCGGCGACGGATTACTTCGTCATTCGGGTGGACGCTGACACCTTCAAGCTCGCAACGTCCATGGCCAATGCATTGGCAGGAAGCGAAATCGACTTTACGGACGCGGGAACGGTCAGCGAGACCGTGACGGCCATAATGCAGGCAAACGTCGGCTCCCTCATCATCGAGTACACCACTGACAGGGGCGTAACGCCGTCCTCCACTTGGATTGCGCTGGAGACCATTGACTTGGTGGGCGGTTCTTCCCCTGTCAAAACCCGCGTGCCCGTCAATTATTACGACAACCTCAGAGCCCGACTCACCATGACCAAGGGCGCACTGAGCAATGTGAAGGTGGTATCCTTTGGGAAAGAGCTGAAGGGGTGAGACATGCCATTCGTGAAGGGAAAGTCAAAAGAAGCTATCAGCAAAAACATCGCGACGGAAATCCGCGCTGGGAAAGACCCCAAGCAAGCTGCGGCCATCGCGTATTCGATAGCCGGGGAGTCCAACTCTGACCGCTTCAAGCGTAAGCTGAAGGGGAGGGCGAAAAGTGGGAAGTGAAGCGTTCAACGCAAAACTTCGAGGGCGCAGAGATGCGATACAGATGCCGAAGAAGGAGTTTGAAGAAGAACATCGAAGACTCCCAGCACTACTCAGGAGTGGAACTCCCGCTGAGCGAGCACGAGAAGCTGCGAGGCAAGAGGCTGAGGCACGTCGAGAGCTTGTGCGGCGAAAGTTCAGGGGAGATCGTGGGGATGAGGATATCTGACAAGCTGGAAATGCGACACCAGGAGTGCGCATCTTGCTGGTGCATACCCGAGGTGGTCATCGAGGGCGACTATGCTTTGGTGATTCACCGCCCGCCCTCTGACGCCGACTCTTAGGGTTTGGGGGAACAGTGTTTCCGACTCAAATATCTAGGTCTAGGGTGTCGATATACTCTGACTTACTTTTCTCATACACCGAAGATGCTTCTTTTGGGTCAGAGAAATACCCTAAAAACGTACCTCTGAACGTCACCATCCACCTGCCAGACCACTTATGAAAAACCACCCCAGTGAATCCTGAGGTGTTTCTTTTTAGGGGGCGTTTCCCCATAGCTTGTCGGGATCGGGTCTCCCACCGGCAATTCTCGGGAGAATAGTCTCCATCTACGTCTATTCTCCCGAGGGTGTGTTGAGGACTAGGTTTCGGACCCAAGTCCCCCAAAAAAGACTCGAACGAATGTCTCCGTCTCTGGCAGATTTTAATTCCTCGGCCTCCATAGTTCTTATATCCATGTGACTTTTCCTTCTCGCACCGAGCTATCATCGCCTGCCAACTTTTCCACTCCGGGGTTCCACACCACCCATGAGTGGTTGGGGGAACTGTGTGCTTCACACAGCCGCATGTGGACTGAGATCCAAACCTCTCAGCCCTGTAAACCTCTTTCGAGTCCCAAACTCTCACCCCACCACAGTCGCATCGAAGTTCCCACTTTACGGGAGCCCTACTTAAGCAACGAGTGACCACCAAATCGCCAACTCGCGTTCCGGTACGATCTCTAAATCTAGGCAAGGCCGCCCCCCTCCTCTGACAGGTCGATCCCGTCAGTCTTGTACAAGAGAAAGACGGTGAGATCGGAATAGTGGAAGAGGAGGAAAACGTCAATAGTAAAATAGTTCAATTATACTCTAGGGTTACAGGCTTTGCAGCGACTCTGCACAGCATCAAGCGCGGCCACATCGGATTGCAGCGCGTGAACCGTTCCCCTCAGCTTATCGATTTCAATCGTATTCACGTCTTGTCGTGCTACTGAGACATTAACCTGAGACACAATTGTCGTGAGAGCCCCCTCCAGCTTGTCTAGCCTGGAGTTTACTGACGACACTGCAGCCCGAATCATCCATCCGAACGCTGCGATTCCT
>CAZZLB010000273.1:0-4710 GCA_964654655.1 uncultured Rhodoferax sp.
GCCACCGCGCATGCCTCGTCTTTCGCCGATGATGGCGCCACCAAGAAAGTCCGCCTCATTGCCGTTCACTTTTAATGTGCCAGCCGACACGCCGCTGCGCAACATCAAGTCGGTCGCCGTGATTGGCGCTGGCACCATGGGCGGCGGCATCTCGATGAACTTTCTGAATGCTGGCATCCCGGTCGTCATGCTCGAGATGAAGCAGGAAGCGCTGGATCGCGGCGTAGCCACGATTCGCAAGAACTACGAAGCGCAAGTGAAGAAGGGCAAGCTCAAACAGGACAAGTACGAGCAGCGCATGAGCCTCTTGAGCACGACGCTGAGCTACGACGCTTTGAAAGACGCCGACATGGTGATCGAGGCCGTGTTCGAAGAGATCGGCGTCAAGGAGGCAGTTTTCAAGGAACTGGATCGTGTCATGAAACCCGGCGCCATCCTGGCCTCCAACACCTCGACCCTGAATGTGGACACCATCGCCGACTTCACGAAGCGCCCGCAGGATGTGGTGGGCCTGCATTTCTTCAGCCCTGCCAATGTGATGCGTCTGCTCGAAGTCGTGCGTGGCGCCAAGACCGCCAAGGACGTGATGGCCACGGTCATGGTGATCGCCAAGAAGATCAAGAAGACCGCCGTGGTGTCGGGTGTTTGCGACGGCTTCATCGGCAACCGCATGATCGAACAGTATGGTCGCCAGGGTGGCTTCCTGCTCGACGAAGGATGCACACCGGCACAGGTGGACAAGGCGATAGAGAAATTCGGCTTTGCCATGGGTCCGTTTCGCATGGGCGATCTGGCAGGCAACGACATCGGCTGGGCCATCCGCAAGCGCCGCGCCGTCGAGCGCGCCGACATGAAATACAGCAAGACGGCAGACCTGTTGTGCGAGAAGGGCCGCTTTGGACAAAAGACGGGTGCCGGCTGGTACGACTACGTCGCTGGCAAGCGCGACGCGATTCCCAATGCCGAAGTGGTGCAGATGATCGAGGACTATCGCAAGGCGCAAGGCATCACGCCGCGCAAGATCTCCGACGAAGAGATCGTGCAACGGCTGGTCTATTCTTTGGTCAACGAGGCGGCGCGCATTCTGGAAGACGGCATTGCATCGCGCGCCAGTGACATCGACATGGTGTACCTGATGGGCTACGGCTTCCCGATTTATCGCGGCGGCCCTATGAACTACGCTGATCAGGTCGGCCTGTTCAATGTGGTCCAGGCCATGAAACGCTTTGCCCAAAACCCGCACGATGATGCAAAGTTCTGGGAACCTGCACCCTTGCTGGCTCGGCTGGCTGCTGAAGGCAAGACCTTCAACTAGCGGCAGAATGTTCAAGGCAGAACAGCCATGATCAGGAAAATTCTGTACGGACTGCTCGCAGCCATGGTGTTGCTGGCTGCCGTTTTGGGCATCAACACCTGGCGCAAGGGATCGCGCCAGTTGGATGTAGCGCCGATCGCGAAGCTGCCGGTGGATGAGGCGGCAGTTGCAGAGCGCCTTGCAGAGACCGTGCGTTTGCGTACCGTTTCCTCGCGTGACGATGGCGCGCTCAATGCGGACCAGTTCGCGCAGTTGCACGGCTTGCTGCAGGCACGTTTTCCGAAGCTCCACGCCGAACTCAAACGCGAGGTCGTTGGCGGCCTGAGTCTGCTCTACACCTGGCAGGGCAGCAACCCGGTGGCGCAGCCCATCCTGTTGATGGCGCACCAGGACGTGGTCCCGATTGCCCCGGGTACCGACAAGGACTGGGCCGAGGAACCCTTCTCCGGCAAGATCAAGGACGGCTATGTCTGGGGTCGCGGCGCCTGGGACGACAAGGGCAACCTGATGGCGCAGATGGAAGCCATCGAAATGCTGGTGGCCAGCGGCTACAAGCCCGAGCGCACAGTCTATCTGGCCTACGGTGCGGACGAGGAGGTTGGTGGCCTGCGCGGAGCGGCCAAAATCGCAGCGCTGCTCAAGGAGCGCAAGGTCAGACTGGACTTCGTGATTGATGAAGGCCTCTTGATTACGGAGGGCGTCATGCCCGGGCTCAAGCCGCCGGCGGCGCTGATCGGTGTGGCCGAGAAGGGCTATCTCTCGGTGGTACTCAAGATGGCAGCAACGCCGGGCCACTCCAGCATGCCGCCGCCCAAGGGCACCAGCGCGATTGCCATGATGAGCGCCGCCTTGAAGCGCGTTGACGACGAGCAGTTGCCCGGTGGCATACGCGGTGTGGCGGGCGAGATGTTCGACACCGTCGCACCCGAGATGAGCGGCTTTTCGCGTGTCGCCCTGTCCAACCTCTGGCTCTTTGGTCCGGTGGTGCAAAAGCAGCTGGAGGCGGGTGCCAGCACCAACGCCATGCTGCGCACGACAACGGCGCTGACCATAGTCAACGCCGGCAACAAGGAAAACGTCTTGCCCGGTCGCGCCGAGGCCACGGTCAATTTCCGCCTGCTGCCAGGGGATACCAAGGAACAGGTCATTGACCGGATGAAGTCCCAGGTAACGCAGGCCACCGGCACCGACAAATTCGAGCTCTTTGCGCTGCCAGGCGCCGTCGATGCTTCCAAGGTGGCGCCTACCGACTCCAAACAGTACGCGCTGATCAACCGCACGATTCGTGAAGTCTTTCCCGGCACACTGGTGGCACCGGGGCTCATGATCGGTGCGACCGACTCGATTCACTTCGGCGACATCAGTGACCACATTTTCAAGTTTTCGCCGGTGCGCGCCAAGCCGGAAGACCTGCCACGCTTTCATGGCACCAACGAGCGCATCACGGCCGCCAACCTGGCCGAGCTGATCCGTTTTTATCACCGTCTGTTGACCACGGGTGCGAAAGCATCATTGAATTAAGGAAGAACCCACCATGACCTCAGCTGTAATTGTTTCCACCGCCCGCACGCCGCTTGCCAAGAGCTGGAAGGGTTCGTTCAACATGACGCACGGCGCCACGCTGGCTGGCCACGCGGTCGAGCACGCGATCCAGCGCGCCGGCATCGAAGCCGCCGAGGTGGACGACGTGATCATCGGCTGCGCCACGCCTGAGGGCGCCACCGGTGCCAACATCGCGCGTCAGGCAGCGCTGCGCGCGGGTTGCCCCATCACGACCTCGGGCATGACGGTGAACCGCTTTTGCTCTTCCGGTTTGCAGACCATCGCGCTGGCGTCGCAGCGCGTGATTGCGGGCGAGGGTGATATTTTTGTTGCCGGTGGCGTTGAAGCCATTTCCTGCGTGCAACAAGAGATGAACCAGCACATGCTGGCCGATCCCTGGCTGGTCAAGAACAAGCCGGAGATTTACTGGAACATGTTGCAGACGGCAGAGAACGTGGCCAAGCGCTACAACATCGGCCGCGAGGCCATGGACGAGTACGGTGCTGCCAGCCAGCAGCGCGCCACTGCTGCGCTGGAGGCCGGCCTGTTCACGGCCGAGATCGCGCCCATCACCGTGACCATGGGCATCGCCGACAAGGTCATGGGTCTCTCAACCAAGAAGGTCACGGTCAGCCAGGACGAAGGCATCCGCGCCGGCACCACGGTGGAGGCCATCCGCGGCCTGCGCTCTGCGGTCCCCGGTGGTCTGATTTCCGCCGGCAACGCCAGCCAGTTTTCTGACGGTGGCGGCGCCGTGGTCGTCATGCACGAATCGGTTGCTGCAAAGAAGGGTCTGCAGCCTTTGGGTCGTTTTCTCGGCTTTGCCGTGGCGGGTTGCGAGCCCGACGAGATGGGCATTGGCCCGGTCTTTGCCATTCCCAAGGTGCTCAAGCGCTTGGGATTGAGCATCGCCGACATTGACCTGTGGGAACTCAATGAAGCCTTTGCCGTACAGGTGATTTATTGCCGCGACCGTCTGGGCATTCCGAACGATCGTCTGAACGTCAACGGCGGCGCGATTGCGGTGGGTCATCCCTATGGCGTCAGCGGTCAGCGCCTGACCGGTCACGCCCTGATCGAAGGCAAACGCCGCGGCGCCAAGCGCGTCTGCGTCACCATGTGCATCGGTGGCGGCATGGGCGCGGCCGGGATTTTCGAAGTTATTTGAGCAACGCATGAGCTTGCGTTCCACTCTTGATTTTCTTCTCTACGACTGGCTGGCTGTCGATGGTCTGAACCAGCGATCACGCTTTTCCGACCATACGCGGGAAACCTTTGACGCGGTGCTTGATACCTGCGAGCGCATCGCGCGCGAGAAATATGCACCCTTCAATCGCACCGTCGATGTGGAAGAGCCCCGCTTTGACGGTGAGAAGGTGATCCTGCCGCAAGCCACCAAGTTGGCGCAGCGGGCTTATGCCGAGTCCGGCATGCTCAGTGCGGCGCAGGACTATGAAGTGGGCGGCATGCAGCTGCCCTACACGATAGAGGCCGCGGCCAATTCCTTCTTTGCTTGCGCCTCCGTCAGCATAGGCACCGGCATGCTGACCACCGGCAATGCGAACCTGCTGATGGTGCATGGCACGGCCTTGCAGAAAGAGGTTTTTTCAAAGAACGAGTTTGCCGGGCGCTGGTCTGGCACCATGTGCCTGAGCGAACCGCAGGCCGGCTCCAGCCTGTCAGATGTGGCAACACGTGCGGTGCCTGATGGCGACGGTTTTGAGGCCGATCCGCTGGGCGCGCGCTACCGGCTGACCGGCAACAAGATGTGGATTTCGGCCGGCGAGCATGAACTCACCGAGAACATCATTCATCTGGTGCTGGCAAAGATTCCGGGACCCGATGGCAAACTG
>CAZZLB010000274.1:0-4697 GCA_964654655.1 uncultured Rhodoferax sp.
TTGGTGACCACGTCAAGGTCAATGGCAAGCCCATCAAGTTCCGAATCGATGCGCCGCCGGCAAGGGTTATTGCGTACCACAAGCCAGCTGGCGAGGTCGTGACGCACGATGATCCTCAGAATCGACCGACGGTGTTTCGCCGCCTGCCAAAATTGTTTCAGGGAAAGTGGCAATCGGTCGGACGTCTTGATCTCAACACCGAAGGCCTGCTGCTGTTCACCAGTTCGGGGCAGTTGGCCAACAATCTGATGCATCCGCGATTTGGGCTCGAGCGTGAATATGCCGTGCGGGTACTCGGGTCCCTGAGCAAGGAAGAAAAGCACAGACTGCTCGAAGGCGTCCAACTCGATGACGGCATGGCGCAATTTGGTTCGATCGAAGAGGGTGGTGGCGAGGGCTCCAACTGCTGGTATCGCGTGACCATCAGCGAGGGGCGAAACCGTGAAGTCCGGCGCATGCTCGAAGCCGTTGGTCACGCGGTGAGCCGCCTGATCCGGATTCGCTATGGCGCCATGGTTCTGCCGCGTGGCTTGCGGCGTGGGGCCTGGATGGAACTTGATGCACCTGACATCGATTTGCTGGTGCGCGCGGCGGGTTCGCGGCCCTCGCGAGAAAACGTTGAGAGCAAGGGCAGTGTCCAGCCAGGGCGCGAGGACGGTGTTCCCGATTCGGGCCCGCGCAGTCGGCGGCGCAGCGGGCGCGGCAACGGCCCGCGCAGTTCTGGCAATGGCTCACGCAGACCGTCGGCCGGCGGGCAGGGCCTCGCCAATGGCGCGGGACGCAAAGGTCGAGGCGAATCGGGTGATCGCAACGGCAATGCGGCCCAGCCCGACCCGATGAAGACCGCCTTTGGTTACATCGGCGCCGACAGTTTTTCGCGGCAGCGACGGGATCAGGGGCAACGTCGCAATGGCGGCGGCGGCCAGGCCGGTAGCCAGCGCCGCGGTGGTCGTGGCCGCTGACTTTCACGATAAAATTCAAGACTTTGCCCTTGGGGCGAATATCCATAATTACCAACTCAGGAAGTACTCATGACGATCGAACGCACTCTGTCCATTATCAAACCCGATGCAGTTGCCAAAAACGTGATTGGCCAAATCTACGCGCGCTTTGAGGCCGCTGGTTTGAAAGTAGTTGCTGCCAAGATGGTTCGTCTGGCGCGCAGTGAAGCGGAAGCTTTTTACGCGGTTCACAAGGAACGTCCTTTTTTCAAGGATCTGGTCGAGTTCATGATTTCGGGTCCGGTCATGATTCAGGTGCTCGAAGGCGAAAATGCGGTACTCAAGAATCGTGACCTGATGGGCGCTACGGATCCCAAGAAGGCTGCACCCGGCACCATTCGTGCCAGTTTTGCTGACAGCATAGATGCCAATGCAGTGCATGGGTCTGATGCGCTCGAAACCGCCGCTGTGGAAGTAAGTTTTTTCTTCCCTGGCATGAACGTCTACGCCAAATAGACATGGTTCCCACGCTCCGCCGCGTTTTGCTGCCATCCAGGCCGGCCATTGCGCGCACGGAGCGGCCCGGCGCCTTGCCGATCCGATGACGGTCAATCTGCTCGATTTTGATCTTGAAGCGTTGACCGGATTCTGCGAGCGTCTGGGTGAAAAGCGCTTTCGCGCGGTCCAGCTGTTTCGCTGGATTCATCAAAAAGGAGCGTCTGATTTCGACGCCATGAGCGATCTTGCAAAGTCATTGCGGGAAAAGCTCAAGGCGTCGGCACGCGTGACGCCGCTGGCCGTACTGTCAGAGCAGATTTCGGTTGATGGCACCATCAAGTGGTTATTTGACGTCGGCGGCGGCGACGCGGTGGAGGCGGTTTTCATTCCGGAAGACGATAGAGGCACACTGTGCATTTCTTCGCAGGCCGGGTGCGCCATGGGTTGCCGCTTCTGCTCGACCGGGCATCAGGGTTTCAGCCGCAACCTGAGCAGCGGCGAGATTGTTGCCCAGCTCTGGTTTGCTGAGCGTTTCCTGCGACGGCATCTGCAACGCGAAGAGCGCGTGATTTCCAATGTCGTGATGATGGGCATGGGAGAGCCGCTGCAAAACTACGCTGAATTGTTGCCGGCGCTGCGCACCATGTTGGACGATCATGCCTATGGGCTGTCGCGGCGAAGAGTCACGGTTTCGACCTCGGGCATTGTGCCGAAGATGGACTTGTTGTCGCAGGACTGCCCGGTTGCCTTGGCAGTTTCGCTGCATGCGCCGACCGACGCCCTGCGCGACAACCTGGTACCCTTGAACAAGAAGTACCCGCTGATCGAGCTCATGGCGGCATGCGAGCGCTATCTGGCGTTTGCGCCGCGGGACTTCATCACCTTCGAATATTGCATGCTCGACGGCGTCAATGATCAGCCGGAGCATGCGCGCCAATTGATCCAACTTGTCCGGGACCATGGCGCTGGTCGCGTTTGGTGCAAGTTCAATCTGATTCCGTTCAATCCGTTTGCGCAGTCGGGGTTGATCCGGTCGTCAAACCATCAGACCCACGCTTTTGCACGCATTCTGAGTGATGCCGGGATTGTGACGACAATACGCAAGACGCGAGGCGATGATATTGACGCGGCCTGTGGGCAACTTGCGGGTGACGTGATGGATCGAACCCGTGTCGGTGAAAGGATCGCGCGTCAGCGCACGATCACGCTCAAACCAGTGGCTTTGCATAAACGGACCGTTGAGGAGACTTGAGGCATGTGTAAAAACGCGGGGTATGGCGTGACGCTCAGGTATTGGCTGTTTGCTGGCAGTTTGACGCTGCTCGGGTTGGCTGGGGTTTCTGGCTGTGCTTCCCGGTTCGGTGATGTGTCAGCCACCGGCAACCAGGTCGAAATGGTGACCGAGTCCGACGAGCCAGAAGCCCGCAGGCGCGCGCGGATCCGGCTGGAACTGGCCGTTGGCTACTTTGAGAATGGGCAAACGGCCATTGCACTGGACGAACTCAAGCAGTCGATTGCTGCCGATTCCAATTACGCCGAAGCCTACAGCTTGCGTGGTCTCATTTACATGCGACTCAATGACTTCCGGTTGTCCGAAGAAAGTTTCAGGCGTGCCCTGGCGATCAGCCCGCTGGACTCCAACGTCATGCACAACCTGGGCTGGCTCTATTGCCAGCAGACCCGTTACGTGCAGGCACAGCAGCTGTTCTCGCAGGCGCTGGCAAATCCTCAATACGGTGAGCGGGCGAAGACCTGGCGGGCGCAGGGATTGTGTCAGGTCAGGGCGGGGCAACTGGCCGAGGGGGAGCAAAGCCTTTTCAAGTCTTATGAGTTGGATGCCGGCAACCCGATTACCGCCTACAACCTGGCGCTGCTGCTTTTTCAGCGCGGTGATTTTGCCCGCGCGCAGTTTTATGTGCGACGGCTCAATAACAGCGAGCTGGCCAACGCCGAGTCCTTGTGGCTCGGCATCAAGGTCGAGCGGCGAATGGAAAACCGTGACGCCATGCTGCAACTCGCTGGACAGCTGGTCAAGCGATTCCCGAAATCGCGCGAAACGGAGTCTTATCAGCGGGGAGCTTTTGATGAGTGATCCTTCGCTGATCGATACGCCGGCCGTTTTGCCACCGTCGCTTCCTGCCATTGAGCTGACCAGCGGTGCGATGCTGCGCCGAGCGCGTGAAGCACAAGGCCTGCACATTGGTGCGCTCGCGGTTGCTCTGAAGGTGCCGGTAAAGAAGATTGAAGCGCTGGAAGCGGACCGGTTTGACTTGCTGCCCGATACGGTTTTTGTTCGTGCCCTGGCCTCCAGTGTTTGCCGCGTGCTGAAGATCGAGTCCAGCCCGATTCTGGAAAAGTTGCCTCACACAGCGACACCGCAACTGAGGGATTCGGGCACCGGCATCAATGTCCCTTTCCGCTCGGCTGGCCCGGGCTCACTGCGCCAGTTTTGGGAGCAACTCTCCAAGCCTCTTGTGGTCGCAGTGACCGTTCTGTTGGCTGGCGCCTTGCTGCTGGTGTTCTTTCCATTCACAAGTCACCCGCAAGTCGCTGCTGACTCGCATTCGACAGCTTCCGAGGCGGGACAGGAACCAGAATCCGCCGTGTCGGTCAGAGTACCCACCGTGGCGCACACGTCGACCCAATCTGCCAGTGACATGACGGGTATGACCCCGGAGCTGGCGCAGGTCCCCGGGTCTGGTGCAACGAGTGGCATTTTGGTGTTGAAGGCACAGGCTCTGTCCTGGGTCGAGGTGGTGGACGCAGCTGGGGTGGTTCAGGTTCGACGCAACATGACGGCGGGTGAGACTGTCGGTGTGTCCGGCTCCCTGCCGCTCATGGTTGTGGTCGGCCGGTCCGATACCATGCACGTGCTGGTGCGTGGTCAGGAATTCGATTTGTTGTCGATCGCAAAAGACAATGTTGCCCGATTTGAGGTGAAATAGTGGAAGCGCTCGCGCCCATTGCAACTGCAGCGCCCAAAGTACGTCGCAGCCGGCAGGCCAGCGTGGTTTGGGGAGGGCGACGGGTCACTGTCGGCGGTGATGCACCGGTCAGGATCCAGTCGATGACCAATACCGACACGGTCGATGTCGTCGGCACCGCCATCCAGGTCAAGGAACTGGCCATGGCTGGCTCTGAAATGGTCCGCTTGACCGTCAATACACCTGAGGCGGCAGCCGCGGTCCCCCGCGTTCGCGAGCAGCTTGACCGAATGGGAATCGATGTTCCCCTGATCGGCGACTTTCATTACAACGG
>CAZZLB010000275.1:0-4697 GCA_964654655.1 uncultured Rhodoferax sp.
CCGATCTTGGGCATCATGAACTGCCACAGGATGATGACGGCCAGTGACGCCAGTGCCAGCGCAAAGGACTGCGTGTTGATCGTGTCCAGGTTCTTGCCAATGGTCGAAAGAATGCCAAAGAAGTCGGCTGGCATCACCTTCACCTGCAAACCCAGAAAGTCCTTTATCTGGGACAAGCCGATGAGTACTGCGATACCGTTGGTAAAACCGATGACGACCGAGATCGGTATGAAGCGGATGAGGGTGCCCAACTTGAGCAGCCCCATCAGAAACAGCAGCACACCCGACATGGCAGTGGCGATGATCAGGTTGCCCAAACCGTAGCGCTGCACGATACCGTACACGATGACGATGAAGGCACCGGCCGGGCCACCGATCTGCACCCTGCTGCCGCCCAGCGCGGATACCAGAAAACCCGCGATGATGGCAGTAAAGATACCGGCTTCTGGTTTGAGCCCGCTGGCAATCGCAAAGGCCATGGCCAGCGGCAGGGCGACCACACCGACGGTGAGGCCGGCACCCACATCGCGAACCAGGCGGGCCTGGGTATAGCCCTGAATTGCGTCAAATAGCTTGGGGTGAAAGTCAAACTTCATCATCAGTGGATCCGCATGCCGGGCAATGCGCCGGCTGTCGGCTCCAGCACATAAATGCCGGGGTTCGATTTTTCGTCAGCATGACTGGCCGCCAGCACCATGCCCTCGCTGACTCCGAATTTCATTTTGCGCGGCGCCAGGTTGGCGACCAACACCGTGAGCTTGCCGGTCAGTTGCTCGGGCTTGTAGGCACTGGCAATGCCACTGAAAACATTGCGCGTTTTCCCTTCGCCCGCGTCCAGTGTCAGACGCAGCAACTTGCTGGAACCCTCCACCGCCTCGCAGTTCACAATTTTGGCGATGCGCAGATCGAGCTTGCTGAAGTCTTCAATGCCAATCGTCGGCGCGATGGCCTCGCCGCCGGGTAGGGGTCTTTCAGGTTCGGCATTGGCAGGCGCCTCAAACAGCGCTTCGAGCTGCTTCACGTCCACACGCTGCATCAGGTGCTGGTAACTGCCTATGGTGTGACCGGCGCCCAGCGCTTGAATTCCCTTGCCAAAGGCGAGCGGCGTGATGTTCAGAAAGGTCTCCACCTGGGCTGCCAGTGCCGGCAGCACCGGCTTCAAGTAGCTTGTCAGCACGGCAAAGGATTCAATGCAGACGGTACAGACGTCGTGCAGGCGTGCTTCCTCGCCTTCCTGCTTGGCCAGTTCCCAGGGCTTGTTGGCATCCACATAGGCGTTCACACGGTCCGCCAGCAACATGGTCTCGCGCAGGGCCTTGGCATACTCACGGTCCTCGTAGAGTTCCTCGATGCCTCTTTGCGCGTCACGCAACAGCGTCAGCAGGGCTGCACCGTCGGCTGATGGCACACCGAGCCTGCCGTCAAAACGCTTGGCAATGAAGCCGGCAGCGCGGCTCGCGATGTTGATGTACTTTCCGACCAGGTCACTGTTCACCCGCGCCATGAAATCTTCCGGGTTGAACTCAACGTCTTCATTGCGGGCGTTCAGCTTGGCGGCCAGGTAGTAGCGCAGCCACTCGGGGTTCATTCCCAGGCTCAGGTACTTGAGCGGATCGAGCCCGGTACCCCGGCTCTTGCTCATCTTCTCGGCGTTGACAGTCAGGAAGCCGTGTACAAAGACCGCATCAGGCACCTTGCGGCCGCTGAAATGCAGCAGGGCCGGCCAGAACAGGGTGTGAAAGGTGATGATGTCCTTGCCGATGAAGTGGTACTGCTCGGTAGCCGGGTCGGCCATGAAAGCGTCGTAGTCCACACCCAACTTGCCCAGGTAATTTTTCAGCGAAGCCAGGTAGCCGATGGGCGCATCGAGCCAGACGTAAAAGTACTTGCCCGGCGCATCCGGGATCTCGATGCCGAAGTAGGGCGCGTCGCGGCTGATGTCCCAGTCGCCCAGGTCACGCTTGCCGGTCTCGTCGGGCAGCAGCCACTCCTTGATCTTGTTGTAGACCTCGCTTTGCAGATGTGTCTGGCCACGCGGGTTGCTGCCTTGTGTCCACTTCTCAAGGTACTCGGCACAGCGCGGGTCCGACAATTTGAAGAAGTAGTGCTCCGAGTCGCGCAGCACCGGTGTCGCCCCGGACAGTGCCGAGTAGGGGTTCTTCAGATCGGTCGGGCTGTAGACGGCGCCGCACTCCTCGCAGTTATCGCCGTACTGGTCCTTGGCACCGCATTTCGGACACTCGCCCTTGATGAAGCGGTCCGGCAGGAACATGTTTTTTTCGGCATCGAAAAACTGCGCGATGACGCGGGTCGAGATCAGGCCCGTGGCTTTGAGGTCGCGGTAGATGGCCTGCGCCAGTTCGTGGTTTTCCACACCGTCGGTGGAGTGCCAGTTGTCAAAGCTGATGTGAAAGCCGTCCAGATAGGGCTTGCGACCTGAGGCAATATCAGCCACAAACTGCTGCGGTGTCTTGCCGGCTTTTTCGGCTGCAATCATGATCGGTGCACCGTGCGCATCGTCAGCACAGACAAAATGCACTGCGTTTCCCATCATCCTCTGGTAGCGCACCCAGATGTCGGCCTGGATGTACTCCATGATGTGGCCAATATGGAATTTGCCGTTGGCGTAAGGCAGGGCAGTCGTGACAAAGAGTTGGCGTGGCATGGATTCGTCGGCTTTCGGGAGGGAAGCGTGATTTTAGTCGGCGCTTCGCTCCCAGTGACGTAGCAGACAGGTCAGACTGCGCTGAGCTCTTCGGCTGTCAGCACCGGTCCATGACCGCTGAACCGGTCCAGCGCGAGATAGATCACCGGCGTGATGAAGAGCGTGATGGCCTGCGAAAACACCAGGCCACCGACGACGGCCAGACCGAGCGGCTGGCGCAGTTCCGCGCCGGCACCGATGCCGATGGCGATCGGCAGGGCGCCCATCAGCGCTGCCAGTGTGGTCATCATGATCGGGCGGAAGCGCAGGATGCAGGCCTCGCGGATCGCCATCGCCGGCGTCATGCCCTGATGTCGCTGCGCATCGAGCGCAAAGTCGATCATCATGATGGCGTTCTTCTTGACAATGCCGATCAGGAGCACGATGCCGATAGTGGCAATCAATGTCAGATCTTGGTCGAACCACATGAGCGTGGCCAGTGCGCCGACGGCTGCCGATGGCAGGCCAGCCAGGATGGTGATGGGGTGAATGTAGCTCTCGTAGAGCACGCCCAGCAGCACATAAATCACCAGCAGTGCAGCAATGATCAGGATGGCCTGGCTGCCCTGCGAGCTCTTGAACACGGCTGCATCACCACCATAGCTGGCAATGATGGAGGCCGGCATCTGAATGGCACCGCGTACCGCATCTATCTTGGCCGTGGCATCGCCCAGCGCGGCGCCGGGCGCCAGGTTGAATGACACCGTGACCGCCTGCAACTGCCCGACGTGATTGATGGCGGTGGGGCCGACGGTGCGCTGCACGGTGGTGAAACTTGACAGGGGCACCAGAACCCCGGTCGATGAACGAACATAAATGCCACCCAGGGCCTGTTCATCCTGCTTGGCCTCGGGTGCGACTTCCATGATCACCTGGTAACTGTCGGTGGGCAGGAAGATGGTGGAAACCTGGCGCTCGCCGAAAGCGCTGAAGAGCGCGCTGCGGATCGCATCCATCGAAACACCCAGCGAGTTGGCCCGGTCGCGGTCGATCTTGAGCTGCGCCTGCAGGCCGCTGAGTTGCACGTCGCTGGTGACATCGCGGAACATGTCGTCGGCGCGCAATTTCTCCTGCAGCTTGGTGGCCCATCCGCTCAACTCGTCGGCGCGAACACTTTGCAGGATGTACTGGTAGCGCGCCTTGCTCTGGCGGCCGCCGAGCTGCAGATTCTGGATGGGGCGCATGAAAACGGCGATGCCCGCAACGTTGCGCAGTTTGCGGCGCAGCCCCTCCACCACGGTCTTCATGGGCTGACGTTCACCGGCGGGCTTCAGGTTGATGAACATGCGTCCGGAATTCTGGGAGCCGCTGCCACCGTTGAATGAACTAACCGATGCCACATTGGGGTCCGCGCGCATGATGCCGGCCACACGCTCCTGCAAGCGCACCATGGCCGGAAACGAAGTGTCTTCGGCTGCTTCGGTTGAAACCTGGATCTGGCCAATGTCTTCCTCCGGGAAAAAACCCTTTGGGATGATGGTCATCAACCAGGCAGTGGCGGCAAAGGTGGCCAGTGCCACCAGCAGCACCAGCTTTCGGTGGCCCAGTGCCATGTCGAGCAAACGGGTGTAGAAGGCCAGCAGAATGTCAAAACCGCGCTCGAAGGAATGCACCAGCGCCCCTGGCGGCTTCTTGTGCGCTTCGTCGGTCAGAAAGCGGCTCGCCAACATCGGTACCAGGGTCAGCGAGACAAAGGCAGAGACCACGATCGCGAGGGCCACCACCACGGCAAACTCGTGGAACAAGAGGCCGATGACACCGGGCATGAAGAAGATCGGAATAAAAACGGCTATCAGTGAACTGGAAATCGCAATGATGGTGAAGCCCACTTCCCGCGCTCCGCGCATCGCCGCCGAGAAGGGCGGCACGCCATTCTCCACGTGGCGGATGATGTTCTCCAGCACCACGATGGCGTCGTCCACGACCAGCCCGACTGCCAGCGTCAAACCGAGCAGCGAGATATTGTCCAGGCTGTAGGAAAAGCCCCATAGCA
>CAZZLB010000276.1:0-4664 GCA_964654655.1 uncultured Rhodoferax sp.
GCATGGACTGCCGTGCAGCGCTCGCACTGACGAAGTCTCCGTTCAAGGCGCGTGTGCGGTATCGGGCCGGATTCGGGAGGCTCGCAATGACCTCACAGCGCCGTAGAGACTATCAGCCGCCTCACTGGCGATGGCGAGGGACGGACCCACCTTCATGAATCTCAACAACAAATTTGAACCCCATTCGGCAACTGTAAACAATTTTGAAACTTCAGGAGAAAAAAATGCCCATCGAAATGATTGAAGAAGTAGTGTTCAACCAAGGCACCCAGATCAAGGTGATCGGTGTCGGTGGCGGCGGCGGCAACGCGGTCGCACACATGATTGGTTGTTCCGTGCAGGGCGTGGAATTCATTTGCGCCAACACCGATGCTCAGGCGCTGGGGCGCAGCGATGCGCACAAGAGCATCCAGTTGGGCAGCAGCGGACTCGGTGCCGGTGGCAAGCCCGACATGGGACGCGAGGCAGCCGAAGCGGCACTGGACGACATCCGTGCAGCAATAGATGGTGCTCACATGCTGTTCATCACCGCCGGCATGGGCGGTGGTACCGGTACAGGCGCTGCTCCTGTGATCGCCCGTGTGGCACGTGAGATGGGCATTCTGACGGTCGGCGTTGTCACCAAGCCCTTCGATTTTGAAGGTGGCCGGCGCATGGGCAATGCCGACAGCGGCCTCGCCGAACTCGAAGCCAATGTGGATTCGCTGATCGTCGTGCTGAACGAGAAACTGCTTGAAGTGCTGGGCGATGACATCACCCAGGATGAGGCGTTCGCGCACGCCAATGATGTTCTCAAAAATGCCGTCGGCGGCATTGCTGAAATCATCAATGTGCCGGGTCATGTGAATGTCGACTTCGAAGATGTGCGCACCGTCATGGGTGAGCCCGGCAAAGCCATGATGGGTACTGCCATTGCGGACGGCCCTGACCGCGCCCGCATCGCCTCCGAACAGGCGGTGGCCTGCCCCTTGCTCGAAGGCATCGACCTGTCCGGAGCAAAAGGGGTGCTGGTGCTGATTACGGCGGCCAAGGGTTCACTCAAGCTCAGTGAATCCAAACTTGCCATGAACACCATCCGGGCCTGCGCTTCACCCGACGCGCTCGTCATCTACGGCACGGCGTACGACGACAGCCTGGGCGACCAGATTCGCGTGACCGTGGTCGCTACCGGACTGTCACGCCAGGGTCGCAGCAAGCCCGCCATGTCGGTCGTGCCGACTGCGGTATTGCGTACCGGAACCGACAACATCGGCTTCCCGGTACCCGGTATCAACACCGCAAGCAGCACGCAAGCACCGGCGGATCAGAGCAGCACAACGCAGCCGGATTACCGGTCGATGGCCACGCCCAGCGTCTGGCGCAACCGCAGCCAGGCGGCAGCCAAGGTGGACGCGCTGGCTTCGGGCGGTATGGATGATTTCGAGATCCCGGCGTTCCTGCGCAAACAGGCTGATTAGTAAAATCAAGCTGTGCTCAAGCAACGTACTCTCAAATCCCTGACCCGCGCCGTCGGTGTCGGTCTGCACAGTGGCCAGCGTGTGGAACTCACGCTGCGCCCGGCGCAGCCAGACACCGGCATCGTGTTTCGCAGGGTAGACCTGCCCGAGCCGGTGGACATCGCGGCCACAGCCACGGCGGTGTCGGACACCCGGCTGGCGTCCACGCTGGCCAATGGCAACGCCAAGGTGCACACGGTGGAACATCTGATGTCTGCCTGCGCCGGCCTCGGGGTTGACAATATGTACGTTGATATCAATGCCGAAGAGGTTCCCATCCTCGATGGATCGGCGGCATCATTTGTCTTCTTGCTGCAAAGCGCTGGCATTGAGCTGCAAAACGCACCCCGGCGTTTCATCCGGCTGCTCAAGACCGTGGAAGTGAAGGAGGGGCAGGGCGCGGCACAGAAATGGGCGCGACTGGAGCCTTTTCATGGCTACAGGCTCTGCTTCGAGATCGACTTTGACCACCCGGCTGTGGATGCCACCGGTCAGCGCGTCGTGTTTGACATGAGCAGCGACTCCTACTCGAAAGACATTGCGCGGGCCCGCACCTTTGGTTTTACCAAGGACGTGGAGATGATGCGCGCCAATGGCTTGGCCATGGGCGGTGGACTCGACAACGCCATCGTGATGGACGACTACAAGGTACTCAATGCCGATGGTCTGCGCTACGACGACGAGTTTGTGAAGCACAAGATCCTCGACGCGATGGGCGACCTCTATCTGGTGGGCAAGCCCCTGCTGGCCAGTTACAGCGCCTTCCGCTCAGGCCACGCCTTGAACAACCTCTTGCTGCGCGAGTTGCTCTCACACAGCGATGCATGG
The DNA here is from genome assembly GCA_964654655.1 of uncultured Rhodoferax sp. Classification (GTDB taxonomy): domain Bacteria; phylum Pseudomonadota; class Gammaproteobacteria; order Burkholderiales; family Burkholderiaceae_C; genus Rhodoferax. The sequence goes on from CAZZLB010000276.1 coordinate 2,325, forward strand.
GAAGTGGTGAGCTTTGAAGACGAAAAACTGGCCCCCAACGGCTTTGCGCAACTGGCGCGGGCCTGGTAACAGACGCGAGAAACGGATTTCACCATGTTGTTCTTTCGCTGGCTCATTCTCCTGCTGCTGTTGGGCTCTGGTGTTTCCTTCCTGTTCTACACGACCACAGGCGATGCACGCTACAAGCGCTGGGGCCTGCTGATCCTGAAATGGGTGATCTACGCCGGCCTGGCCTTTTTTGGCGTGCTGGTTCTGGAACGAGTCGCCTGATTCAGCGCGTGATCACGACTTTTTGGTAGAGCCCACCGAAGTAGGTCTGTTTCTCCAACTTGACAATCTGGCAGTCGGCTGGCAGCCAGGTGCTGATATCGTTACGCCACAGGTCCATCGCAAACGGCTCCAGCATCCTCAGAATCGGCACCATCAGGTAGCGAAACGGGCTCCAGGCTGCGGGGCGGTGGTAGTCAACAAAAACCAGTTTGCCGCCAGGCCGGGTAATGCGCAGCGCCTCGGCGACGGTTTTGCGTCGCACTTCCAGCGGTTGCTCATGCAACAGGAAGAAGACCACCACCGCATCGCGACTGGCGTCTTCAAACTGCATGTTGGTCGAGTCCTGCCGCATGACCGACCACTGGCGTCGCCCCTGCAGCTTGTCGTGCAGGTTCTTGATCTGCACTGGCGCCACATCAATCACGTCCAGATGCCCCTGCGGTCCAAGGCGGTTCAGCACATGCTCGGTGAAGTCACCATAGACGCAGGCCACCTGCAGGATCCTGCCATCAGTGGCGTCCCTCAGTTCGGTCAGTGCGGCATCGCGCAGCCTCGCAAAGTTACCCCACAGGATCAGGTTGACCAACCACTGGCGCTCGAACACACGGACAGCGTTCGGGTGCACATAGGCCCACCAATAGGTTTCTTGCAGGTATTCGGGAACCGGCACCAGTGACAGGCCAGACTCGGCGCCGGCGGCGCCTGCTGATTCTTTTGCGCTCAAGAAAAAACCTTAAAAAAAAGCCCCCAATGGGGGCTCCCAGACCACGCTAGTCTGGGTTCAGGCCTGCATCTTAAACCAGAATGGTCAGATGCGCAGCAGCGACATCGCCGTCGCTATGGTGCCAATGCCGGCCACCAGGTAGACGACGATGGCGACCAGGGAGTCCTTGCGCAGGCCGAAGTCAAAGCAGGTGACGCGCAGACGGTGCGCCGCATGCCACAGAAACAGCGTGATCACCGCCAGCAGGAACAGCTTGCCAAACCAGTGGGCGGCAAAGGCGTGAAACCTGGCGTAGCTCAGCAGGTCGGGAGCATGGCCGAACGAGGCCATCAGAAACAACAGTGCCAGCACCGGTGCCAGAAAGGCGGCCAGCGTACCGCCGGCAGCAAACAGGCTCCAGAAAATCGGTTTATTCGACTTGGCCATGGTTACAGCACTCCTGCGAAAAACAAGACCACCAGCGTGGCAACTGCCCACACCGCGTAGTGAGCGCCAACAATGTACTTGCCTTCCAGGAACTCCTCACCGGTTTGCACCGGCATCGCCTTGGGCGTCACGTTAAACCAGTTGGTTGCGTTGTAGGTTGCGAAAGCGAGTACCACCAGCATGCCAAGGATGCTCCAGGGGCCCTTCAGAGCCGCCATGAACGAATCCCAGGCCTGCTGCCCTTGCGATAGTCGCTCGACCGCGCAGACCAGCAGCAGTGCAAAGGCGCCAATCGGGATGCAGGTGACTTCGCGCGACATGTAGCGCATATAGCGCGGATGCTTCAGGTACCAGCCGGTCTTGGAGACCTCGCGAACAAAAGGTTTGCGGCTCATTTTGCGCCTCCGGGTAACAGATGTTCCTTGAACCAGTCAATGGTGCTGGCAACCTTGACCTGCTGCAATGCGCTGGCCGGATCGACGGCCTTGGGACACACTTCGGAGCAGGCACCGACAAACGAGCACTCCCACACGCCTTCATTGGTCGCAATGACTTCCTGGCGCTCATCGCGACCACCGTCGCGCGAGTCCTGGTTGTAGCGGTGCGCCAGGGCAATCGCTGCCGGCCCGATGAACTTGGGCTGCAAGCCGTATTCGGGGCAGGCGGCGTAGCACAGCATGCAGTTGATGCACATCGAAAACTGCCGGTACTTCATCAGTTGCGCCGGCGTCTGCTTGTACTCACCCTGCTCGATGCTCTTCTTCTCCTTGGGGATGATGTAGGGCTTGACGCGTTTGAGCTTGTCAATGAAGTCGTCGGCCACCGTGACCAGATCGCGCTCGATCGGGAAGTTGGCCAGAGGCTCGACCCGGATCACGCCCTCGTAGTGGCGCAGGAAGGCGTGGCAGGAGAGCTTGGGC
>CAZZLB010000277.1:0-4661 GCA_964654655.1 uncultured Rhodoferax sp.
CTGTTTTTTTAAAAATAATTCATTTTCTAAAAAGGGAGAAAACTTGCCATGAGCTGAGATTTACGAGATATTATCGCTACTGCGATTTGTAGGTTCAATGTCGAGATTGATGAAAATAATAATTTCGCAGGCGCAATCTCAGACGATCAATGCCAGCAAACATGCGACTATTGCCGCTTGTTCGCTGACTATATATGCAAACAGATAAATGGGGATGCTGATGACAACTAATAACCAGATCAAATCAATCGTCGAGCGAATAGAGCAGCTGGAAGATGAAAAAGCCCTCATCGCTCAAGACATCAAAGAAGTTTACTTAGAAGCCAAAGGAAATGGCTTTGACCCAAAGATCATCAAGAAGATCGTCGCCTTGCGTAAACAAGACGCCCAAAAGCTCAAAGAGGAACAAGCCCTCATCGCTACCTATATGGATGCATTGGGCATGCTGGCAGATACCCCATTGGGTCAGGCGGCCATAAAATCAGTTGCAAATAGCTCTGATGATGACGATTTTTAAATGGTAAACAACTGGGGCGGTCTGTGATATGATCGCCCCAACATAGGGTTTGGACATGAGCGAAGCGGCCAAAGTTAAACGGCCTGTTGGTAGGCCAACGAAATATAAGCCTGAGTATTGCGAGCGAATTATTGAGCTTGGCAAACAGGGCAAAAGCATTGCGCAGATGGCTTCTTATTTCGATGTTGATAAAGCTTCTATCTATGATTGGGCCGCTTCGCAGGAAGATTTTTCCACTGCCCTCGCGCGAGCCAAGGCGCATTCGCAGACTTGGTGGGAAGATCAGGCGCAAAAAAACATGTCTGATCGCAATTTCAACGCGCAGCTTTGGCTGAAGTCTGTCGCGTCAAGGTTCCGCGAAGACTATACCGAAAAGCAGGTCACTGAGCTCACTGGCGCCAATGGCGGCGCGGTTCAGGTAGAAACAAAATCAAAGATAGATGTTAAAGCGCTTGATCCTGATCAGCGCGAGGCATTGAAGAATTTGCTGCTTGCGGCAAAGAAGGAAGGGGCGAAGAAATGAATGAAGATGAGCATATTGCAAAAATGTCTGAAGCCACAAAGAAGCTATCAGACTGCATCTTGAGCTTAAACTTATCATCGGCGGAAGTTGTCGATGTCCTCGCGGTTATCCTGTCCGATGTAATTGGGCAGACTGCCACAGAGAAATCTGCAATCGCGCCAATCATGGATTTCGTTAATAATCGCGTCAGTCAAATGATTGAGGTTTATGAAAACGCTGGCTTGCCGGCCTGGACCAGGAAAGCCGATTCGTGAGCGAAAACTCTGAGAGCGACGGCGAAAATATCAGATGCATGACAGCTGACGTTCTCAACTTGTTATATGAATTAGATGACGCCAATGAGGCGATGCAAACACTGGTTTCCGCGATAGTTTATATTTTATGCAATAACGTCAGAACAGAGGCCGAAGCGCGCTCAGTCTCATCCAGAATATCTATGATTATTAACGAGACAATGAGCGCAGCCCAAAGACAGGGCGCCACTATTTGGCACGACGGAACATGGCAATAGACACAATAGATCTCTCTGAATTTGGGACAGATGCAGATCGATTGTTGTTCGATATAGAGAAGGCGCAGGCAGAAGACAGCCTGTCTGAGTTCATCAAACAAGCCTGGGAAGTCATTGAGCCAGGGCAGCCATATGTTCACGGCTGGCATATTGATTTCCTGTGCGAGCATCTGGAAGCGATAACATACGGCTTAGAGCGCGAGGACGGCTCAACTTATAATCGCCTGCTGATCAACATCCCTCCAGGCACGATGAAATCGCTAACCGTCAATGTCTTCTGGCCGGCCTGGGAATGGGGGCCGCAAGACATGGCGCATCTTCGCTATGTTTGCGCCAGCCACAGCCAAGAGCTCGCGATTCGCGATTCGACGAAAATGCGCCGGCTGATCGAATCGGAATGGTATCAAGAGCGATGGGGCGATCGCGTCAAACTGACGCGAGATCAGAATCAGAAAACCAAATTTGAAAATGACAAGACTGGCTTTCGCCAGGCTGTCGCAGCCGGATCGATAACCGGCGCCAGAGGCGATCGGGTTATTATTGATGATCCGCATAGCGTAGAGGGCGCCGCATCTGATCAGCAGCGCCAGTCAACGATCGAGTGGTTTCTAGAAGCGGTTCCAACGCGTCTCAACAACCCAAAAGAAAGCGCCATAGTCGTTGTAATGCAGCGCCTGCATGAGAGCGACGTGAGCGGAATCATTATTGATAAAAATCTAAATTACGATCACATCATGCTGCCGATGCGATACGACCCGTCGCGCGCAGCCTCAACAGAACTTGGCCTGGAAGATCCGCGCACAGAAGAGGGCGAGCTCCTGTTTCCGGCGAGATTCCCAGAAGATGTCGTCGATCGAGATGAGCGCGTCATGGGAACATATGCGACAGCCGGGCAGTTCCAGCAATCGCCAACGCCAAGAGGCGGCGGCGTCATCAAGACAGAGTGGTGGCAGCTTTGGGATCGAGAAGCCTACCCGCCATTTGATTATGTTGTCGCGTCTCTGGATACAGCGTTTACAACCAAGCAGGAAAACGATCCAAGCGCGATGACGGTCTGGGGCATTTGGTCTGGCGGCGACCAGACGGCGCAGATAACCAGGGCGCCAACGTCTGACGGCGAGATGATGACGCTTCTCAATAGAACCTACACAGAAGAGCACCCAAAGGCGATGCTGATGTATGCCTGGGCAGAGCGCCTGGAACTTCATGATCTGGTGATCAAGGTTCAGGAGACGATGGATCGATACAGCGTCGATAAGCTGCTTGTCGAGAACAAGGCTTCCGGCCCAAGTGTAGCCCAGGAGCTACAACGTCTTTACAGCCACGAAGACTTTGCCGTGCAGCTTATTGATCCCAAGGGCCTCGACAAGCTGGCGCGTCTTTACAGCGTTCAGCATTTCTTTGCCGAAGGCCTAATCTATGCGCCCGATCGGTCCTGGGCCGACATGGTCATTACGCAGGTGTCGCAGTTTCCGAAGGCCAAGCACGACGACCTGACAGATACTGTCTCAATGGCCATCAGCTATATGCGCCGATCTGGCTTACTAGTCAGGAATGCAGAATGGACGGCAGACCTGGATCAAAGTAGATTGCATGTAGGCGGCCAAGAAGAGCCGCTTTATCCAGTTTAATAGGTAAGCAGATGCGTATTTTTGCTAATGCGGTTGTCGATATTATCGACTCGCCGCCAGCCCACGGCCACGGTCTGGGTAAATTTAAAGTCACTGTCTGGGGTAAGGAGCCGCACGATTTTGTGCGTATCTATGAAATACAGGCAAAAGAGGATAATATAGCCGCTCGCGAAGGCATCGACCGCTTTGTCGAGGATATCGGCCAGCTTCTCGCTAAAGATAAGGAAATCTGAATATGGCTATGGTCCCAGGCTTATCCCCTAATATTCGTCAGCTTGGGGAAGAGCCCACCGGGCTTGGATCGCTTGAAGACGTTCTTGTTGAGATTGAAGAAGGGCGCGATCGGCCAGATACGGACGACAAAGGCAACATCATGCGCATTGAGCATGATGATGGCTCAATCAGCATTTCTGTCGATGGCTCGCCGGTAGAAAAGAACAGCGACGTCGAGGATGCAAAAGAGTGGTTTTCTAATCTGGTTGACGACATCGACCAAATGCAGCTTGGCCGCATTGCTGATGATCTGTTGCGCGGCGTTAGAGATGATCTGGACAGCCGGAACGATTGGGTCGAGGATCGCGCCCAGGGCATCAAGCTCCTTGGTTTGAAGGTCGAGATCCCAGGTCTTTCTGGCGCCACTGATGGCGCACCTGTTGAGGGCATGAGCCGCGTTCGCCATCCATTGCTTCTTGAGGCTGTGTTGCGCTTTCAGGCCAATGCGCGTTCTGAGATGCTGCCTGTTGACGGCCCTGTGAAGGTTCGCAGCGATTCGGTCAATGACACGATTCAGCAAGACCAATTGGCGACGGCTCTTGAGAAAGATCTTAATCATTATCTGACGGCTATCGCCAAAGAATATTATCCAGATACGGATCGCATGCTGTTCATGCTTGGCTTTGGCGGCACGGCGTTCAAGAAAGTTTATTTCTGCCCATTGCGCGGCCGCCCGGTCAGCGAGACTGTCGATGCAGATGACTTGATTGTTAATAATGCGGCGACTGATCTGAGTAACGCCAAGCGCGTAACGCATCGCGTCTTTATGCGACCATCAACTGTTAAGCGTTTGCAGATCCTTGGCGTTTATCGCGACATAGATCTGACGACGCCATCAATGGATCAGAAAGATGCTGTTCAGCGTGAGAAGGCGGAGCAGCAAGGCGTTTCGGTAGACTCGCGCGATCCAGATGATCGCGATAGAGAGATTTATGAGATATATTGCGAGTTAGATATCAGAGGTTATGAGCACAAGTATAACGGGAAGGAAACAGGCCTTGAGATTCCATATCGTGTAACGATTGACGTTTCATCCCGCGAGATCCTGTCAATTGTTCGTAATTACGACGAACCGACAGGAGAAGAAGGTGATGAACTGCCTGAAGCTCGGACAAATTTTGTCAAATATACTTTTGTTCCCGGTATGGGTTTTTACGATATCGGTTTACTTCATATTCTGGGTAATACCACAAACGCGGTTACTGC
>CAZZLB010000278.1:0-2691 GCA_964654655.1 uncultured Rhodoferax sp.
AGGGCTCCGGTGGAATCGACGATGCGCGGATCGTCCGGCATGAAGGGCAGACGCACCGCCTGCGACCCGGCAGCAATGATGCAGTTCCTGAACGCGATGGTCTGCGTCTTGCCGGTCTTCTCTTGCGCCGGCCCATGTGTTTCTTCCACCTGCACGTGGTTGGCGCCGACGAAAGCGCCGTAGCCACGAACCACCGTCACCTTGCGCATTTTGGCCATGGCAGCCAGACCGCCGGTGAGTTTGGTAACCACTTTTTCCTTGTGAGCGCGCAGCTTGTCAACGTTCACTGTTGGTTTGCCGAAGTCAACCCCGAGTGCCGCCATGTGGGACACCTCATCCATCACTGCCGCCACATGCAGCAAGGCCTTGCTCGGGATGCAGCCCACGTTAAGACAAACGCCACCAAGTTGGGCGTAACGCTCCACCACAACTACTTTGAGTCCCAGATCGGCAGCACGAAAAGCCGCTGAGTAGCCACCGGGACCGGCACCCAGCACCAGGACATCGCATTCCATGTCCACCTTGCCGGCGTAACTGGACGCCGTTGGCGCGACAACCGATATCGATTCGGCAGCGGGTTGCGCTTGCTGGACCTGCGCTACAGGCTTTGTTTGCTCGTTTGCCGCAGACGTGGCAGCGGCCCCCGTCGCCTCCAGCATCAGTAAAACCGATCCTTCGGACACCTTGTCACCAAGCTTGACCTTGATTTCTTTGACGATACCGCCGTGACTCGATGGTATTTCCATCGAGGCCTTGTCGCTCTCGACGGTAATCAGGCTTTGCTCGGGCTGCACGGTATCGCCCGACTTGACCATGAGTTCAATCACGGTCACTTCGGCGAAGTCACCGATGTCGGGAATCTTGATTTCGATGAGTGCCATATTTTTCCAATCAATCAGAATATATTTCGAACCTTAGCGTGCCACAACGCTCGCCGCAGAGTGTGGGGTGTTGGGCCCCGCCGATTTCTGGGCCTTTGACAGCATGAGGCGGGGTCCAATACCCCGCACTCTGTCACCTCAGGCCTCGGCAACTCAAAGCAAGACGCGGCGAAAATCTCCAAGGATCTGGCTCAGATAGACGTTAAATCGCGCGGCGCTGGCACCGTCGATCACGCGGTGATCCCAGCTCAAACTCAGCGGCAGCATCAGGCGCGGCTGGAACGCTTTACCATCCCAGACCGGTTCCATGGTGGACTTGCAGACACCCAGAATCGCCACTTCCGGCGCATTGATGATGGGCGTGAAATAGCGCCCGCCAATACCGCCCAGACTGGAGATCGTGAAGCCGGCGCCACTCATTTCGGCCGGGCTCAGTTTGCCGTCGCGCGCCTTCTTTGCCAGTTCGCTCATCTCCTGCGAGATCTGGAAAATGCCTTTCTTGTCGGCGTCCTTGATGACCGGCACCATCAGGCCGTTCGGCGTATCGGCGGCAAAACCGATGTGGTAGTACTGCTTGAGCACGAGTTGCTCGCCATCGATGCTGGAATTGAATTCGGGAAACTTCTTGAGCGCCGCCACGCAGGCCTTGATCAGGAACGCCAGCATGGTCACCTTGATGCCTGCCTTCTCGTTTTCCTTGTTGGTGGCAACACGGAAGGCTTCCAGGTCGGTGATGTCGGCGTCGTCATGGTTGGTGACGTGCGGGATCATGACCCAGTTGCGGTGCAGATTGGCGGCACTGATCTTCTTGATGCGTGGGCGGTCCTTGCGCTCGACCGGGCCGAACTTGGCAAAGTCCAGCACCGGCCAGGGCAGCAGGCCCAGCCCTGCACCGTCGCTTGCGCCAGCGCTCTTGCTCTGCGCCGCGGCCGCCGCGGTCTGAACCGCGCCGCTCATGACCGAGCGCGTGAAAGACTGCACATCGGCCTCGGTGATGCGGCCTTTCAGTCCGCTGCCCTTGACTTCGTTCAGGGGTACACCCAGCCCGCGCGCGAACTTGCGCACGGAGGGCGAGGCGTGGGGCAGTTGCAGCTGCAATGCCGTCGGGTTGTGCGCCGGCAATGCAGGCACTGCGCTTGGTGGCGCAACAGGTGCTGGCGCTGGCGCCACTGGAGCCACCGCAGCAAGCGCAGGCGTCGGGACGGCCGGGGCTGGGGATGCTGACACCGCTGCAGAGGCAGGTGCGACTGCCGTCGCCGTTGCTGCACCCTCCAGGATCGCCAGCAGATCTCCGATGTTGACCTTGTCACCGACCTTGACCTTGAGTTCCTTGAGTACACCGGCCTGGCTGGACGGAATCTCCATCGCCGCCTTGTCGGATTCGACCGTTACCAGCGACTGCTCCAACCGGATGTTGTCGCCCGGCTTGACCATGATCTCGATCACAGCCACATCCTTGAAGTCGCCGATGTCGGGGACCTTGATTTCAATTAAAGACATGCATGTCTCCTCAGGCGTACAGCGGGTTGATCTTGTCGGTCTGGATGCCGTAGCGACGGATCGCTTCCGTGACCTTGGCCACGGGCAGCTTGCCGTCTTCGCTCAGTGCCTTGAGCGCGGCCAGCACGATGTAGTGGCGGTTGATCTCGAAGTGCTCGCGCAGTCTGGATCTGAAGTCGCTGCGGCCAAAACCGTCGGTGCCCAACACCTTGTAGCCACGGCCCTTGGGAATGAACGAGCGGATCTGCTCGGCATAAGCCTTCATGTAGTCGGTTGAAGCCACCACCGGACCTGCGTGCCTTTCCAGTTG
>CAZZLB010000278.1:2791-4630 GCA_964654655.1 uncultured Rhodoferax sp.
CTTGCGGGTTGTAAATGCCGATCTGACGGAACAAGCCCTCCATGCCGAAGGTGCGTGCCTCGTCCACCAGAATGGGTACCACCCGTGAACCCAACGCCTTGTCACGCAACAAGGTGGTGAGAAAACGCACATAGGCCTGCGTTGTCGAGATCTCGCGGCCTTCGGCGGTCGGTTCGATCACCGACTTGAAGATATCGAGCGCCGGCACCGTGAACTGTTCATCGGCCTTGCTACGGCGACTCGGCAGGTAGCCGCCCAGCGCCTGACGTCGTTCGTGCAGGTAGCGCATTTCAGGTGTGTCGTCGGCCGGCTTATAGAACGGTATGTCGGCGATCTGGCTGTCGGGTACCGGAATGTTGAAGCGGTCGCGGAAGATCCTGATGTCTTCATCGGTCAGCTTCTTGGTCTGGTGCACATTGTTCTTGCCCTCACCGCTCTTGCCCATGCCAAAACCCTTGACCGTCTTGATCAGCAGCACGGTGGGTTGCCCGACGTGCTTGACGGCCGCGTGGTAGGCCGCGTAGACCTTCTGCGGGTCGTGGCCGCCACGGCGCAGGGCCCAGATGTCGTGGTCACTCATCTTGGCCACCATCTCGGCCGTCTTGGGATCACGGCCAAAGAAATGCTCGCGCACGTAGGCACCGTCGTTGGCCTTGAAGGACTGGTAGTCGCCATCGAGCGTGTCCATCATCAGCTTGCGCAAGGCGCGCTCCTTGTCGCGCGCCAGCAGGGGGTCCCATTCACTGCCCCACAGCAGTTTGATGACATTCCAGCCAGCCCCACGAAACTCGCCTTCCAGCTCCTGGATGATTTTGCCGTTGCCGCGCACCGGGCCGTCCAAGCGCTGCAGATTGCAGTTGATGACAAAAATCAGGTTATCCAGCTTCTCGCGCGCTGCCAGTCCAATGGCACCGCGACTCTCCACCTCGTCCATCTCGCCGTCGCCGCAGAAGACCCAGACCTTGCGCTTCGCGGTATCCGCAATGCCACGCGCTTCGAGGTACTTGAGAAAACGCGCCTGGTAGATCGCCATCAGCGGCCCCAGGCCCATGGAAACGGTGGGGAATTGCCAGAAGTCGGGCATCAGCTTGGGATGCGGATAGCTCGACAAGCCCTTGCCACCGACCTCCTGGCGGAAGTTCAGCAACTGCTCCTCCGTCAGACGCCCTTCCAGGTAGGCGCGCGCATAGACGCCGGGCGCCACATGGCCCTGGATGTAGAGGCAGTCACCACCGTGGTTTTCACTCTCTGCGTGCCAGAAATGATTGAAGCCGGCACCAAACATGTGGGCCAGCGAGGCGAAGGAACCGATGTGCCCGCCCAGATCTCCACCGTCCACCGGGTGATGGCGATTGGCCTTGACCACCATCGCCATGGCGTTCCAGCGCATGTAGGCGCGCAGGCGTTCCTCGATTTCAATATTGCCTGGGCAACGCTCCTCCTGATCGGTCTTTATCGTGTTGACGTAGGCCGTGTTGGCCGAAAACGGCATATCGATACTGCTTTGGCGTGCATGTTCCAGCAACTGTTCAAGCAGGAAGTGGGCGCGCTCTGGCCCCTCGCTCTGAATGACGGCCGAGAGCGCATCCATCCACTCACGGGTCTCCTGGCTGTCCGCGTCACGCGCGGCTGAACCGACCGAATTTTCGGGAACTGCTGACATGCTTGTCTCCTGTGGTTTGGCGTAATTTAGTGCAGTTTGCGGATTCTCTCACAGTTCCATCGATATTTCAAATTATGCCATTTGATTTTGTTATATGAAATTCACTTAACTACTTTCCAGGTGATCAGTCTGGACAGAGGGGCACTCACCTACACTTGATACCATGCCACTGCCAC
>CAZZLB010000279.1:0-4613 GCA_964654655.1 uncultured Rhodoferax sp.
TGTGACGTTTGAATGCTTGACCGCGTTTAACGGTGCCACCCGGACGAACGCGAAAGCGTTTCTTCGCCGCGCTCTTGGTCTTCATTTTGGGCATGTCAATGCTCCTTCTTCATTGTGCTCGTGAGGCGTCTGCAAACTACTTGCAGCCTTGTTGGCCCCGAGCCACTTTTGGGCGGCAGGCAAAAAACCTGCCCTCCTCATCTGCAGCGCACCAGCCCAGTCAGCCAGCACACCGCAAAACCTCATGACACTGCTACTGGCGCAATGTCGGCGGCCGGTCTGGCCGCAATTTTCTTCTTCCCCGGCGCGATCATCATGATCATCTGGCGCCCTTCCAACTTGGGAAACTGTTCGATCAGAATCAGATCACCCAACTCGGTGCGAATCCGGTTCAACAAGGCCATTCCCAGTTCCTGGTGCGTGATTTCGCGGCCCCTGAATCTCAGCGTGATCTTGCACTTGTCACCTTCCGCCAGGAAGCGCCTGATATTGCGCATCTTGATGTTGTAATCGCCGTCATCGGTTCCGGGACGGAACTTCACTTCCTTGATCTCAATAACCGTCTGTTTGGCCTTTGCTTCGGCCGCCTTTTTCTGCTCCTGGTACTTGAATTTGCCGTAATCCATCAGGCGACAAACCGGCGGCACCGCCGTGGCAGAAATTTCAACCAGATCCACATCAAGATCGCCCGCCATTCGCAAGGCTTCCATCAGGCTAACCACTCCAAGTGGTTCATTGTCAACCCCGGAGAGTCGAACTTCCGGGGCCATGATTTCCCGGTTCAGGCGATGTTTGCGTTCTTCGCGGTGACGGCGGTCACGAAATTCAGTAGCGATGGCTCAATCCTTTACAAATTCAGCTACGAAAAACGTAGCTACAAACCCATTGCACACGCAATCCATTTGCAATCCGGCCAATATGTCGGCTCAGACAACAGACTTGTTAGTGATATCTGCGGCGATTATTTGCACGAATGCATCGAGGGACATCACACCGAGGTCTTGACCACCCCGGGCGCGCACCGCAACGGTACCTGCCGCCTTCTCCTTGTCGCCAACGACCAGGATATACGGCAGCTTCTGCATTGAATGCTCGCGTATTTTATACGTAATTTTCTCGTTCCGGAGATCAGTCACCGCCCTAAGCTCTTGATTTGGCAGTACTTTCTTCAGTTTTTCGACAATTTCGCGACAGTAATCAGCCTGCGCGTCAGTGATATTGAGGACGGCCAGTTGCACTGGCGCCAGCCAGGTTGGCAGTGCGCCGGCGCTTTCCTCAATCAAAATGCCAATGAATCGCTCCAGGCTGCCGACGATCGCACGGTGCAACATCACCGGTCGATAACGGGCACCATCTTCGCCAACGTACTCGGCATCCAGACGCTCCGTCATGAAGAAGTCAACCTGCATCGTGCCGCATTGCCATTGCCGGCCCAGCGCGTCCTTCAGCGTGTATTCAATCTTGGGTCCGTAGAAAGCCCCCTCACCCGGGGTAATCTCAAACTCGCAGCCCGACAGGCGCAAGCTCTCCATCAGCGCGTGTTCGGCCTTGTCCCAACTCTCCTCGGAGCCTATGCGCTTGTCGGGGCGGGTTGCGATCTTGTAAATGATGTCCTTGAAGCCGAAGTCGGCATAGACCTTTTGCAACAAGGCCGTGTAGTCCGCGCATTCCTGAAGAATCTGATCCTCGGTGCAAAAAATATGGCCGTCGTCCTGAGTGAAGCCACGCACCCGCATGATGCCGTGCAAACCACCGGTCGGCTCGTTGCGGTGGCACTGGCCAAACTCGCCAAAACGCAGTGGCAGATCCCGGTAACTCTTGATGCCCTGCTTGAAGATCAGAATGTGCCCCGGGCAGTTCATCGGCTTCAGAGCGTATTCACGCTTTTCGGACTCCGTCGTGAACATGTTCTCGCGGTACTTCTCCCACTGCCCGGTCTTCTCCCAGAGCGACTTGTCGATGATCTGGGGACCTTTGACCTCCAAGTAGCCGTTGTCCCGGTAGACCTGGCGCATGTACTGCTCAACACCCTGCCACAGCGTCCAGCCCTTGGGGTGCCAGAACACCAAACCCGGGGCGTGGTCGTCGATATGAAAGAGATCCAGTTCGCGACCGAGTTTGCGATGGTCACGCTTCTCGGCCTCTGCCAGCATCGTCAGATGCTGCTGCAACTCGTCCTTGGTGGCCCATGCCGTGCCATAGATGCGCTGCAACATTTCATTGCGGTGATCGCCGCGCCAATACGCACCGGCCAGCTTCATCAATTTGAAAAACCTGAGTTTGCCGGTGCTCGGTACGTGCGGCCCGCGGCACAAGTCCTCAAATTGGCCTTCGCGGTACAGCGAGACATCTTCATTGGCGGGGATGCTGGCAATGATTTCGGCTTTGTAGTGCTCGCCCAGACCCTTGAAGTAGCTCACAGCCTCATCGCGCGGCAATACCCGTCTTGTAACGGGTTCATCCCTGGCTGCGAGCTCGGTCATCTTTTTCTCGATAGCAGCCAGGTCTTCCATCGTGAACGGACGCTTATAGGAAAAATCGTAGAAAAATCCATTCTCTATCACCGGTCCTATCGTGACCTGTGCATCGGGAAACAGTTCTTTCACGGCATACGCCAGCAAATGCGCGCAGGAATGGCGAATCACCTCCAGACCATCGGCATCCTTGGCGGTGACGATCGAAAGAGCGAGGTTCGAATCGATCAGGTAACTCGTGTCAACCACCTTGCCGTCGATCTTTCCGGCAAGCGCTGCCTTGGCCAAACCTGCACCAATCGAGGCCGCCACTTCGGCCACAGTTACTGGCTGCGAAAACTCGCGTGCTGAGCCGTCTGGAAGAATAATTTGGATCATGGTGTGAAAAATAAAAAAGCGCGGACAAGCCGCGCCTTGGTAACCGGAGGCCGGAACGGCGTGATTTTACGCTGCCCTGACCGAGCAAAAAAGATCAGTGGAACTGCTCTTCTTCGGTCGATCCGGTCAGCGCTGTCACACTGGACTTGCCCCCCTGAATCGCAGTAGTGACCTCGTCAAAGTAGCCGGTCCCGACTTCCTGCTGATGCGACACAAAGGTGTAGCCACGTTCACGCGCCGCGAATTCGGGCTCTTGCAGACGCTCGACGTAAGCGGTCATGCCGCGCTTCACATAGTCCTGCGCCAGGTCGAACATGTGGAACCACATGGAGTGGATGCCAGCCAGGGTGATGAACTGGTACTTGTAACCCATGGCACCGAGTTCCTTCTGGAACTTGGCAATGGTGGCGTCGTCCAGATTCTTCTTCCAGTTGAAGGAGGGCGAGCAGTTGTAGGCCAACATCTTGCCTGGATGCACCTTGTGCACGCCTTCGGCGAACTTGCGTGCGAAGGCCAGATCCGGCGTGCCCGTCTCACACCAAACCAGGTCCGCGTAGTCAGCATAGGCCACAGCGCGGGAGACCGCCTGATCCAGTCCCTTGCGCGTCTTGTAAAAACCCTCTGCAGTGCGTTCACCCGTGAGGAAGGGCTTGTCGATGGCATCGTAGTCGCTGGTCAGCAGGTCGGCAGCTTCCGCGTCCGTGCGTGCAATCACCAAAGTCGGCACACCACAGACGTCAGCCGCCATGCGCGCAGCGATGAGCTTCTGGCAGGCCTCGGCCGTCGGCACCAGAACCTTGCCACCCATGTGTCCGCATTTTTTGACAGAAGCCAGTTGATCTTCCCAATGCACCCCGGCGGCACCGGCCTTGATCATGTTCTTCATCAACTCGAACGCATTGAGCACGCCACCAAAGCCCGCTTCAGCGTCGGCCACGATAGGTGCAAAATTGTCGATGTACTCCGCGTCGCCCGCATCAATGCCCTTGGAATGCTGGATTTCGTCCGCACGACGGAAGGTGTTGTTGATGCGTTCAACCACCTTCGGAACCGAGTCAACCGTGTAGAGGGATTGGTCCGGGTACATCGATGCTGAGTTGTTGTTGTCGGCGGCAACTTGCCATCCCGACAGATAAATGGCCTTCACACCTGCTTTGACTTGTTGCATGGCCTGACCACCGGTCAATGCACCCAGGCAGTTGACATAGGGTTCTGTATTCACCAGATTCCAGAGCTTTTCCGCGCCGCGGCGCGCAAGGGTGTGCTCGATCGGGAACGAGCCACGCAGGCGCACGACATCGGCGGCGCTGTACCCACGCTTGATTCCCTTCCAGCGGGGGTTGGTGGCCCAGTCTTTTTCGATGGCGGCAATCTGCTGCTGTTTGGGAAAAGCTGCCTGGAAAAAATCCCAATAGGGTTCGAACGTGTCGTGCAGTCCGGTGACGAAGGCGGGCCAGTAGTTCATCTGAATGTTGATATTCGCCCAGTAACCTCCCGTCCACGGCGCGCTGCGATTCATGTTCCACGTACCCTGCAAATTCGCCGGCAACGTGCCCTTCCGAGATGAGGCGATCAGCAAATACCGTCCGTATTGGAAATAGAGTTCCTCAAGATAGCGCGCCTGCGCAGGCGTTTTGCCGGAGGAGGCACGTAATTTGTCGGTGAGGTACAAACCGCCTTCTCCGCCCAGCCATAGGTCCACGCGTTCGAATAGCGGGCAGTAATCCGCCACATGTCGCGACTTGAGTTCGGCAAACCCTC
>CAZZLB010000280.1:0-4608 GCA_964654655.1 uncultured Rhodoferax sp.
GATTGTCAGCACCGGCTCCGCACCCTGCAAACGGCGCTTCTCGCTGAACAGCAACTTCTCGTCGGCTTCCTTGGCGCCGGGGGCTCGGGCAAAAATGGCGATCTCGACCCGCTCGTCATAGACACGGACGGTTTCCTTGCCTTTCCCATCGGCTTCGAGCTTGGCCAGGTGCAGCTTCATAGTCACATCCCACTGCCCGTCTGCTCGTTGCTTGGCGCTGGCCTCCATCACGCGGTTGTCGTAGAACACAATCTTCTCGAACAGGTCGGTGATCAACTCCTGTTTGTCGGCGCCGGCTTCAGAGCGGATGTAGCTGAGTAACTCCCGACTCGTGGTGTAGGGCGCAGCCTGGTAGGCCTTGTCCTGCAGGAAGTGCTTGAGCGCGCGGTTCAGCGCCTCCTCACCGATCTCTTCACGCAGGCGGTAGAACACCAGGGCGCCCTTGTTGTAGTGGATGTAGGGCTGGTTCTCGACCCGGAACAGCGGCTGCTCTTCAATCTGCTCGCCGCGGCGCGAGCGCAGGTACTTGTCAAGTTCTTCCTTGAAGAAGCGGCGCATGTGTTCCCTTCCATACTCCTTCTCCATCACCATCAGCGCCGAGTATTGCGCCAGCGACTCCACCAGCATGGTTCCCCCCTGGACATTGGCGCCTATCACCTGGTGCGCCCACCACTGGTGTGCCATCTCGTGCGCCGTCACGTAGAACACGTAATCCACGTCCTCGGCCTTGCGCAGGTCGGCAATGAATCCTATGGCCTCCGAGTAGGGAATCGTGTTGGCAAAGGACTGGGCAAACGAGGCATAGCGCGGGAACTCCAGAATCCGCACCTGCTTGTGCTGGTAGGGTGTGAAATTGGCGCTGAAGTAGTCGAGCGACTTCTTCGTGGCCGTGATCATGCGATCCACGTTGTAGCCGTGCTGGGGGTCGAAGTAAATCTCGATCGGCAGAGCGTTCCAGTCACCCTTGCGCACCTGCCAGCGCGCCGACAGGTAGGCGAAGAAAGGCAGCATCGGCCTGTCCATCTTGTAGTGGAAATAGCGCCGCCCGTCCTTCTCCCAGGTTTTTTGCAGATAGCCCGGTGCCAGCGCAATCTGGTCGGCACTGGTGGAGACCGTGGTCTCGAAGCCGATCCAGTCGGCTTCGCTGTCGAGCTGGTGGTTGGCACGCGCCGCTTCGTCTTCGAGCTTGGGCATGCGCTGCGGCTCACCCAGGCCGCGTTTGCGCCGCTCGTTGCGGTCCATCAGCTCATTGCCACCGTAGCCCAGGGCCGGGAACAACTGCATGTTGTTGAAGAAGCTGCCGTTCAGGTTCAGGCTGTCGGGTCTGCCGTCGTTGGTGAAGCCCTGGTTCTCCACAGTCACACTGAAATCCATGTCGATCGCTGCGCCTGGCGCGAGGGACTGCGCCAGCTTGAGAATGCGAAAACCGAGCACGCTGTCGTCCAGCGTCACCTGGTGCGCCGGCAGGCTGCGCAGCACGGTCTTCGTGCGCGGCACGACCTGCACGTAGAGCGTATCGACGGCGCTGCTGTGCTTGTTGACCAGCCGGTAGTGGCCATCGATCACCACGCGGCGCTCGGTCGGAAAGATGTCCACATTGGCGCGGACATCGGTCACGCGCGGTTGCGCCAGACCCTTGTATTGCCGGTACTTCTTCTCGAAACTGGCCTGCCGGTCCATCTGCTCGTCGCCGGGAACGTACTCGTTCAGGACATTGGTGTTGTAGTAAATCCAGCCACCGGTGCCGGCAAAGCCGCACAGGCTGAGCGCCAGTGCGGCCCCGGCCAGGCCGCGCAGGCGCTGACGCGCCAGACTCGCACGCACGCGCCACTCCTGTGACAGACCGCGCACCCAGAAGCCATGCGCCAGCAGCAGCAGACTCAGAACAAACAGACCCCAATACAGAACGTACCAGTACCAGCCCGTGAGGAAGTGGCCGAAGCCATTCATGTCGGAGTAGGGCACCTGGGGAAGACCAGCAATGTTGTAGAGGTTGTGGTCGAAGTGCAGCACACCGAACACCACTTGCCACGCCAGCAGCAGTATCACCGCCAGGTAGCCGACGAACTTGTTGTTGCACAAGACCTGCAGAGCCAGTGCCAGCAATCCCATCAGGACGAAGAAGGCGCTGCCTTGCAGTGAGCCTTGCAGGTACAGCAGAGGCTGCAAGGGCACGCCGCCCTTGACCAGCTGAAAGCACATCGCTGCCAGCACACCACCCGCCATGAAGCCGGCGATGACGGCCAGCAGGGCCAGGCTCTTGGCCAGCAGCGGTACCCAGTTCGGCACTGGCATGGCGTCGGTCACGTCCGCGACCTTGAACTGACGCTCCTTGAAGATCAGCTCGCCAGCGTAGAAAGTGACGATCAGCACCAGCATGAAAGTGAAACTGCCCGAGAGCGTCTCCAGCATCATGCGTGTGACCGGATAGACCTGGGTGCCGTACATCTGGCCACCCATGCTGGCACCACCAATGAAGTTGGCAATACCTACGAGCAGCATTACCAGAAAGGGAACGCTCCGGAAGACGCCCAGGGCATCAAAGCGCAATAGCTTCCAGCATTGCAGCCAGGCCGTGCTGGTGGCTATGTGCGGCTGGCGCCGCAGGTGGCTTCGCGTCGCAGGCGTTGCAGGCAAGGCAGAGGCGAGGACTTTCTTGCGGCCCCAGCGCTGCTTGCCGCTGTCAGGTCGTTGCGGCTTGAACAGGACCAGCGTCAGGCCCAGTAGCGCCAATGCCACGCCGCTCCACAGCGCGCGGTTGGCCATTATGAAACCGGTCAGCGGCGGCAGGGCGCTGTTCGCTTCGGCCGTGGAAAAGTAGCGCGTCATGCGACCGAAAGCGCGCAGACCAAAAGGGTCCATCAGCACCACCAGCCACTCGTTGCTGATGTCGCGCGAGAACACACCGGCCACGCTCCACAGCACGAAGAAAACAATCACCCCCACATAAACGAGCAGCATGGAGCGCGTGGTCGCTGCCAGCAACACCAGAAAAGCGCCAATCAGCAACAGATTCGGAATGACAAAGACCGCGAATCCCCACAGGTACGGTGTGAGCGAAAACGGTCCGATCCGTGCCACATCGACCCAGGGCATCACGGTGCCAAGCATGATGCCCAGCGTGACCAGCACAAAGATGGACAGGCAGGCCACCAGCCCGGCGGCAAAGCGACCGAACAGGTAGTCGCGCTTTTTCATGGGTGTGGCAAAGATCATGTCGGCGATGCCGAGTTCAGTGTCACGCAGCACGGAGCCGGCCATGAAGATGGTGACGATGAACATCGCCAGCACCGTGAACACACCAAGGAACTGGGCAATCACCATGGGCGCATTGCGGTACACATTGCCAACGGCACCGCCCACCACCACGGCGTCACTGCTGGAGGCGCCAAAGGCCATCAGTGCAAAGATGAAGCCACTCAACCACAGCAGTGGCTGGCGCAGCTGGTAGCGCAGGTCAAAACGGAAGAACTCAAGCCACATGGTGAGCGCCTCAAGCTTGTGCCGCTGCGTTGCTCTGGCTGGCGCGGATCTTCAGGAAGTACACGTCCTCCAGATCGGGCTCGACCTGCACGAAGCCTTCATCGGGCTGGCTTTCGCAGTGCACGTTGATCTGGGGCTGACCCGCCACCAGGCGCGATGAAAGCACATTGAAGCGTTGCTGGTATTCGGGCAGCGCTGCCTTGCTGATGCGTTTGCGCCAGACCTTGTCGCGCAGCAGTTCAATGGCAGCCTGCGGTTCGCCCTGCAGCAGCACCTCGCCCTTGACGATCATGGCCATGCGCGGACACAGGTCGGTCACGTCTTCGACGATGTGCGTGGACAGCATCACCACCACCTGCTCGCCAATTTCGGAGAGCAGGTTCAGAAAGCGGTTGCGCTCGTCCGGGTCCAGCCCGGCGGTCGGTTCGTCCACGATGACCAGACGAGGCGCCCCCAGCAGTGCCTGCGCAATGCCAAAGCGCTGTCGCATGCCGCCTGAAAAGGTACCCAGCTTGCGTTTGCGTGCTTCCCACAGATTGGTCTGCTGCAGCAGGCCCTCCACCATCTGCTTGCGTTCGCCGCGCTGCGTCACGCCTTTGAGGACCGCGAAGTGGTTGAGCAGGTCTTCGGCGCTGACCTTCGGATACACGCCGAAGTCCTGCGGCAGGTAGCCGAGCTGGCGTCTGAGCCCTTCCTTGTCCTGCAGCACGTCGATGCCATCGAAATGGATGCTGCCGCTGTCGGGCTCCTGCAAGGTGGCGATGGTGCGCATCAGCGAAGACTTGCCGGCACCGTTGGGCCCGAGCAGGCCGTACAGGCCGGTTGGAATCTGCAGATGAACATCCTTGAGTGCCCGCACGCCATTGGCGTAAGTCTTGTTGAGCGCCGTGATAGTCAGCATGTCAATTCCTTGCAGTTTGCGGTTCAAGAAAAGATGTCAAGTGCCCAGGGCGCGCTCGATATCGGCTGCCAGATGGTCCACCGCAGCCTCACGCGTGGCCCAGGAACACATGAAGCGGGCGCCACCACCGATGAAGGTATAGAAGTCCCAGCCGGCAGCCTTCAATCGCGTCAGCGCCTCCTGCGGCAGGTTGACAAATACGCCGTTGGCCTCGGTGGGCAGCA
>CAZZLB010000281.1:0-1225 GCA_964654655.1 uncultured Rhodoferax sp.
GCCACCACCTGCAGACTGTTGCCTTTGACCTTGGCGGCCTGGCCTTCGCAACCAAACTCCAGGTAGCGTTGTTTGCACAGCGCCTTGGCGGCCTCGCGTGCGGGCTTGAGCCAGTCACGGGCATCGAACTTTTCCGGGTTTTCAAACATGTACTTGCGCACGGCACCGGTCATGGCCAGGCGGATGTCGGTGTCGATATTGATCTTGCGCACGCCGAACTTGATCGCCTTCTGGATTTCTTCCACCGGCACGCCGTAGGTTTCCTTCATGTTGCCGCCGTACTGGCGGATGATGGCCAGCGACTCCTGCGGCACGCTGCTGGAGCCGTGCATCACCAGATGCGTGTTGGGAATGCGCTTGTTGATTTCCATCACACGATTGATGGCCAGAATATCGCCGGTGGGCTTGCGCGTGAACTTGTAGGCGCCGTGGCTGGTGCCTATGGCGATCGCCAGTGCGTCGAGCTGCGTGCGCTTGACAAAGTCTGCTGCCTGCTCGGGGTCGGTCAGCATCTGCTCGCGTGTCATGGTCGAGTCGGTGCCGTGACCATCTTCCTTGTCGCCCTTCATCGTTTCCAGACTTCCCAAACAACCCAGTTCGCCCTCAACCGTAACGCCAGTAGCGTGTGCCAGATCCACCACCTTGCGCGTGACTTCGACGTTGTACTCGTAGCTGGAGATCGTCTTGCCGTCGGCCATCAGCGAGCCATCCATCATGACCGAGCTGAAACCCAGATTGATGGCACCCTGGCAGATCTCGGGGCTTTGCCCGTGGTCCTGGTGCATGACCAGCGGAATATGCGGGTAGGCTTCGATGGCGGCCTGGATCAGGTGCTTGATGAAAGCTTCGCCAGCGTATTTGCGCGCGCCCGCACTGGCCTGCAGAATGACCGGTGCGCCCACCTCATCGGCTGCTGCCATGACCGCCTGCACCTGCTCCAGGTTGTTGACATTGAAAGCCGGAATGCCGTAACCGTTGGCTGCTGCGTGATCGAGCAGCTCGCGCATTGAGACAAGAGCCATGATGGAGTCCTTTGAAAATGGGGGATTGAATTGGTGACTGGTCTGAATTTTAGCGACACGGCTCACGCGCACCACCGCCCGTCAAATAGCCAGACTGCACCGACCCTGTCATAGAATGAAAATTGTCCGCTAATCGTTCCATGAAAACCCCAGCAGCAGACTCCCTTGACCAGCAAGTCAATGCCACCCTGAAAGGGTCCTGG
>CAZZLB010000281.1:1325-4604 GCA_964654655.1 uncultured Rhodoferax sp.
CCCAGCAGCAGACTCCCTTGACCAGCAAGTCAATGCCACCCTGAAAGGGTCCTGGCTGAGCTTTTTCCTGACTGATCTGTTTCAGGGGGTGGGCCATCTGGCCCTGCTGCTATTGATGCTGGAAGCGATCTGGGAGTGGGACTTCATGTTCAGCAAGCCCGATGTTTATGTGCTGTCCGTCGCGGCACTCGGGCAAAGCGCCTGGCTCGCGCGGCGCAGATTTCAGGGTTTGACCCTGCCCTGGTGGAGTCGGCTGGTGGGTCTGGGGGCTTATGCGATCATGGAGTCGCTGATTGAAGGCATCTCTTTTTTTGACAAACCCAAACATCTCACCTTCATCGTCCTGATGCTGGTGTACGCATGGGGTGCAGCCCTGGAAGAGCGCGACGACAAGCCAGGACGCGCGGTCACCGGTGTTTGCCTTTCCCGCACCGCACAAGGCCTTGGGCCACTCCTTTTTTACATAGCACTGGATGTCAAGGGCATGCCATGGGTCGCTGGCGTTTTTGACTTCTTTTCCTCACCCGCGCACCTCTATTTGTTCGTCCTCGCGATCATGCAGGCCGGAGCTTATATCTCATTGTCCCTGGTGGCGCGTCGGCAGCAAACGGTGATCGCCGATCTGACAGAGCAACTCAAGACCCTGTCGCGCTGGGGCTTTGGGAGTCAGGTGGTCGAGGACGTGCTGCGTGACAGCGGCACCCACGCCGCAAGTCGGGTCGAGCGTGCCATCGGCTTCATCGACGTGCGCGGTTTTACCGCCTGGAGTGAAGCACATCCGCCCGAGGAGGTGATCGGCATGCTGAACGGCTTTTACGCTGCCATCCTCGATGCTTGCGGCGCCACCCTGGTCAAATCCAAGATGAGCGGCGACGAGGTGCTGCTGGTGCTGCCTGCCGACAGGGGTGCCATCGCGCTCATGCAAAAAGCCCTGGCTGCCGCCATGACCACCCTGGGACCGATGCAACTTACGGCCGGAGCCGGATTATGGGTGGGTCCGGTGGTGGAGGGATTCTTCGGCACGCAAACCGCGCAGATTCACGATGTCATCGGAGACACGGTCAATACCGCCAAACGATTGTGCGATCATGCCAAAGGTGGGCAATTGCTGGCCGGTCCGGTCAATCAAACGGCGGGCGACTCCCAGGAACGGATCAGCATCCGTGCCAAAGGCAAGACCGAGCCGGTGATGGCTGTGATCTACGCGGTCAGCTGACCCTGCAAATCTTGAGCATATTGGTGCCGCCCGGCGCGCCCATCGGCTCGCCACAGGTGATGGCGTAAACATCGCCTTTTTGCACCAGGCCACGGGCCTTCAGATTGTTCTCGACTTCGGCCAGCGCCGTATCGCGATCAGCACTGGTGTCCATGAACAGCGGGCGCACGTTGCGGTACAGCGTCATGCGACGCTGCGTGGCGACCTTGGATGTCAATGCGTAAATCGGTACATGGATCAGGTGCCGGCTCATCCACAACGCGGTCGATCCGCTGTCGGTCAGGGCAACGATGGCCTTGGCGCCCAGATGGTGCGCCGTGAACAAAGCGCCCATGGCAATCGACTGATCGATCCGGCTGAAGGTCTTGCCGGTGAAATCTGCTTCCAGTTTGAATTCTTCGTTGTCCTCGGCGGCGTGGCAAATCTTGGCCATCTCCACCACGGTTTCCAAAGGAAATTTCCCAGCTGCCGTCTCGGCTGAAAGCATCACGGCGTCGGTACCGTCAAGCACCGCATTGGCCACATCGCTGACCTCGGCCCGCGTGGGCACCGGGTTGCTGATCATGGACTCCATCATCTGCGTCGCCGTGATGACCACCTTGTCGAACTCTCGCGCCATCTTGATCATGCGCTTCTGCAACGCTGGCACTGCTGCATTACCCACCTCCACTGCAAGGTCGCCACGCGCGACCATGATGCCGTCGCTGGCCATCAGAATTTCATGCAGCTTCGGAATGGCCTCCGCACGTTCGATCTTGGCGATCATGCCCGTCTTGTGTCCATACTCCCCGGCCGCCACATTGCACAGCTGACGCGCCATTTCCATGTCGGTCGCGTTCTTCGGAAAACTGACCGCCACATAGTCGGCCTGAAAACTCATCGCCGTGCGTATGTCTTCCATGTCCTTGGCAGTCAGCGCCGCCGCACTGAGTCCGCCACCACGCTTGTTGATGCCCTTGTTGTTCGACAACTCGCCGCCCAGATTGACCGTGGTGTGAATTGCGTCCCCACTGACCGCATCGATGGTGATCACAATCAGGCCGTCGTTGAGCAGGAGCACATCGCCGGCCTTGACTTCACGTGGCAGTGACTTGTAGTCCAGACCTACGGCGTTAATGTCACCCAATTCGGTACGCGCTGCATCGAGCACGAATTTTTGCCCGACCTCAAGCATGACCTTGCCCTGCGCAAACTTGCCAACACGGATCTTGGGACCCTGCAAGTCAGCAATGATCGCGACTTCACGACCGACGCGCAGCGAGACTTCGCGCACCATGCGCGCCCGGTCGATATGGTCCTGCGCTGAGCCGTGACTGAAATTGAGTCGCACGACGTTGACGCCAGCACGAAACATCCGCTCCAGCAGAGCCGGATCGCTGCAGGCCGGGCCCAGCGTGGCAACGATCTTGGTGGCGCGCCGCGGTATCATGCCGCCCCCACAGCACGGCGCGCCAGGATTTCAA
This sequence comes from uncultured Rhodoferax sp., assembly GCA_964654655.1. Taxonomy (GTDB): domain Bacteria; phylum Pseudomonadota; class Gammaproteobacteria; order Burkholderiales; family Burkholderiaceae_C; genus Rhodoferax. The sequence continues at coordinate 4,005 of CAZZLB010000281.1, forward strand.
AGGCCGGCAATGTTTTGCCCTCCAGCACTTCGAGAAACGCCCCGCCACCCGTCGAGATGTAGCTGATTTGCTTCTCGATGCCGTATTTGGCAATCGCGGCCAGCGTATCCCCGCCGCCAGCGATGGAGAAAGCGCTGGAGTCAGCGATCGCTTGCGCCAGCACACGGGTACCGTTCTCGAACGCTGCAAACTCAAATACGCCGACCGGACCGTTCCAGACAATGGTGCCGGCCTGCTTGAGCTGGGCTGCCAGCAGCGCGGCGGTCTGTGGCCCGATGTCCAGAATCAGGTCATCGTCCGCCACATCGCTGGCCGCCTTGACGCTCGCAACAGCATCGGCAGAAAAAGTCTTGGCGGTGACCACGTCGCTTGGAATTGGAACCGCCGCACCGCGCACTTTCATCGCTTCGATCACCGACTTGGCCTCGCTCACCAGATCAGCCTCGGCCAGACTCTTGCCAATCCTGAGCCCGGCTGCCAGCATGAAGGTATTGGCAATGCCACCGCCCACGATCAGTTGGTCCACCTTGGCCGCAAGGCTCTTGAGAATGGTGAGCTTGGTCGAAACCTTGGACCCCGCGACAATGGCCACCAGCGGCC
>CAZZLB010000282.1:0-4604 GCA_964654655.1 uncultured Rhodoferax sp.
ACTGGCAATGGGCTTTTGATGCGCACAGCAACAACGGCGGCTACCGCAGCGACACGCGCTCGGCTGGGCGCCGTGCGCTGGCAGGACTGGCACTGGGGCAACTCTGCCTGGCCGCGCGTGGCAACGGCGACGCCGTCTGGCCCGGCAAGGCTTACCAGGCGTTCAAGGATGCGGGCAATATGACCGACCGCGTCAACGCACTGCAGGCGCTGCTGGGCAGCGGGCACGAACTGGCCGAGGCGGCGCTGGAACGCTTTTACCGGCAATTCAAGAGCGAAGAACTGGTGCTGGACAAATGGTTTGCCATGCAGGCTGGCGCTTGCGACCAGGCCGGCAGCGTGCTGCCGCTGGTGCGCCAACTGATGCAGCACCCTGACTTTCACATCCGCAATCCGAACCGCGCGCGCAGTCTGATCTTCAGCTACTGCAACACCAATCCGGCGGCCTTTCACCGCGCCGATGCCGCCGGTTACGTGTTCTGGAGCGAACGTGTGATCGAACTGGACAGCCTCAACCCACAAGTAGCAGCCAGGTTGGCACGCGCTCTGGACCGCTGGAAGAAACTGGCCGAACCGTACCGCAGCGCCGCCCGCGAAGCCATCGCACGCGTGGCCGCCAAGACCGACCTGAGTGCTGATGTGCGCGAGGTAGTGGACAGAGCGTTGGCCGACTGATGCGCCGGCTATAATTCGCAGCCTGGAAGCCGGTGTAGCTCAGTCGGTAGAGCAGCTCATTCGTAATGAGAAGGTCGGGTGTTCGATTCATCTCTCCGGCACCAATAATGACAAGGGTTTGTTGTTACGAAAGTAATAGCAAACCCTTTTTTTGTCACTGACGGATATACTGCAGGGGACGGCACATTGCGCGCTACCCCATGGGAGACACGTACCTACATGGCCTGCTCTCTTGCCAACTTCTCCAGGACGCCACGCCACAGGCGAAGCTTGGTCGTTCCGCCTTTGATCACGCTGCCGCTGGGCGCCCACACATCGTCATCATTAAAACCATAGACCGGCTGCAGGTCCGTGCGCTGAGAAGCAAGGCGAATATCGCCCGACAAATTGTCCAGAATCAGTGGCTCCGCATCGGGCGAAGGGTAATACGCCAGCACCATATGTGACTCGTCGAATCCGGCGGCGCGGACATAGGTAATGCGCAGCCTGGAAACCTGAATACCGATCTCGCGCAAGGTCAGGTACTTGCCAATGGAATAGTCTTCACAGTCGCCACCAAATGAACTCAGCATCTCGACCGGTGTAGCCCAATAATCCTGTACACCCCAGTGTTGAAGATCGCTGGCGAATGGCACCTTGTTGAAGAACTGATTCACTCGCTGCAAGCTCGTGGCGTCAGCTTGCAACGTAGAGCCTGTTGTCGTGTTGTCGCGCATCATGCGTTGCCATACCCGTAATCGCGGCGGTGCCTCGCGACCCCACCGCTTCTCTACATACGCGAGCAAACCTTCAGACAAGTCAGACAGACGTGCGTGCCCAACTGCCGACAGCGTCCACAAGAAGACGAGCCCCACAACCCAACCTGAATATTTGCAACGGCTTTTGTACAGCACGCAGCATCTTACTGTTCACAGTATGAGAAAAAAACTTGATTAGAGGCCATAAAGCCTCTATATTCGGCCTGAACTCGCGAGTCAAGTGTTCACAATCAGATGAACCAACTCGACAGGGGTAAGGGAAAATGTCACTTGTCAAGATCAGCACGACTCCGTTGCCAGAAGCCAGGCGCATGCTCGCGCAATATGTGCCATGAGCCTGCGTAAGCAGTTCTTCCTGGCGCTGTCGGCGCTCTCTCTGGCTCTATTGCTTGTCGTCGGCATGGTGTCGGTATCGCGTACGCGACTCTATCTCGAACAGCAACTTGCCGCTCACGCCCAGGACACTGCGAACGCCTTGTCTGTCACGCTGGGCCAGGCGCTCGGCAAAGGCGATATTGTGCTGGCACAGACCAACGTTGCCAGCATTTTTGACAGAGGATACTTCAAGAGTATTGCTGTATTGGCAAACGACCGTCGTCAGCTTTTCAAGCGCGAGACGGCAGAAAAAGTGGAAGACGTACCACTATGGTTTGCCGCTGCGATCCCAATTGAGGCTGGCGCGGGGGAAGCGTTTATAGGATCAGGCTGGAGGCAATTGGGCAAAGTCATCGTGGTGAGCCAGCCTACCTTGGCCTATCAGCATCTGTGGCGAACAACAAGCGAGTTGCTGGTATGGATGATTGCACTGTTCATCGCCGCAGGTCTCACGATTCATCTGCTGCTGCACTTCATCCTCAAACCTCTTCGGGCCATAGAAAAGTCGGCCCGGGACGTTCAGGCCAAACGATTTGAACCTATTGAGTACCGTCCCAGAGCTCCAGAGTTGACCGCCGTCGTGACTGCCATGAACCAGATGTCGCACCAGGTCGGTTTGATGCTTGATGCTGAGGCAGCCAAGGCGCAAGAGTTGCACAAGAAGGCCTACGTGGATGAACTGACCGGTTTACACAATCGCGCCGGATTGGAAGTCAAACTTGTGGAACTACTGGAAGGTGAGTCCCATTATTCTCTGGCTTCTGTCATGTCCGTGGAATTGGACAATTTGCGTCTCGACATCCGTGCGCACGGCTTTGCGGTCGGCGAAAATGTCATGCGCGCGGTCACGCGCAATGCCAGTGCAGTTCTTGCACTTTATCCGTCGGCCATTTTGGCTCGCAGCAACGAATTCAGTTTCATCTTTGTCATTGACGATGTGACCGAAGCCCAGGCGACCAGACTGGCCAATGATCTGCGTGGCCGGATCATTGCAGAAATTTCCGGTATCGAACAGGCCGAACAAGTGTCGGTCACCATGGGGGCTGCGTTTTTCCGACCCAACGAAAAAAGGAGCAAAGTTTTCTCTCGTGTGGATCTCGCACTGGCATCAGCCCGACACAACGGTCACAACAGTTTGGTCGTGCACGGCGCCGAGCCTGACCCGCATAGCGACATGGGCTCGTTTGGCTGGCGTCAATTCATTGAGACCGCTTTGGCCCAGGATCGCCTGCTTCTGTTGCGCCAACCCATCGTGAGCCTCGACGCAAGACGCATCGAACTGCACGCCGAGTACCTGGTGCGACTGGTCGACGAGCAAGGCCAATCGATCGCAGCTTCGCACTTTGTACCGATGGCAACACGCCACCACTTGATGCCTGAACTCGACCGCGCTGTTCTTGCCATGGTATTGAGCAAGTTGTCTGCAGACAGCCAGGAGCCGCACTTTGTGGCTGTGAACCTGTCATCGCAAAGCATCGTCGATGCCGATTTCATGAAATGGTTTGCAGAAAAACTGGTCTCGTTGCGGGGAAAGACTGCCCGGTTGGCCATCGAACTGCCAAAGATCGGTGTCATAAGCAACCTGGGTGCAGCGGTGCAACTGCGCGATCTGGTGCGCAAACACGGCGGCAAATTTGGCATTGATAACTTCACTCTGGGTCCGGATGCCTTGGCACTGCTGCGGCAAATTGCACCCGACTACTTGAAACTGGCCGGTTCACTGATCAATGAGATACCGATTGAAGAAAATCAATTGCAGTTACTGCACTCCCTTGCGACCATGGCGCATGGGCTGGATGTCACTTTGATTGCCGTGCAAATGGAACGAATTGAGCAATTAACAGCGCTCGCTGCCGCGGGGGTAGATGCCGCTCAGGGCTCTTATTTTGGCTTGCCTAATTAGGAATCATATTCAAAATTCCCTATATGCCTATATGATCAGGCAGACCAAGTGAAGACGCAGCAACTCGCCCATGATCAAGTCCGCAAAACCCATCCACATCATGCTGGTTGAGACACAGCAAGTCGTACTTTGGGCTCTCGAACGATTGATTGAAGCGGAAAAACCAAGAATGGAAGTGGTGGCCAAAGCCAGCAACGGGACTGACGCTGCCCGGTTAGCGAGCGAGTTTCAACCTGATGTTGTGTTGCTCGATCTGCGCGTAGACGGTGGCAACGGTGCTGACCTTGTGGCATCTCTGGCGCGCGCAAAGCACACTCGCGTCATCATCTACACAGCAGAACGCGATCTCGCTACGGTTGATCGGGCGATCCTCAACGGTGCGCGCGGACTGGTGCGCAAAGAAGAATCGACGGCGAATCTTCTCAGTGCCATTTCGAAAGTTCACGCAGGCCAACTCTGGCTTGACCGCGAAATCACCAGCCGCATTTTCACCGAATTCACACGCCCGGCTGGCCTGGCGACAGTCGATCCAGCCGCAGCCCGGATCGCCAGTCTGACGCCCAAAGAACTTGCCATCGTGAGGGCTCTGTCCAAAAAGCTGGGCTGTTCCAACAGCGAACTTTCAGCAGCGCTGTTCATCAGCGAACACACACTGCGCAACCACATGACCTCCATATTCGCCAAACTGGACGTTGCAAACCGTTGCGGACTGTGTGAGTTTGTCAGGGCCAACAATCGTCAGCTTTAGGCCGAGCTGGCAAGCTTTGCGCCGGCCAAGTGCGCCCGCATCTGATTGAACTACCAGTTTCGAGCATCTCCGGTCACTCGGATTTCGAAAACTCTCACGGGCGACTCGTGACAAATGTCACGTTCGCGTCCTCGCAAAACAGGATA
>CAZZLB010000283.1:0-4599 GCA_964654655.1 uncultured Rhodoferax sp.
GTCTCCAGGTAACGGAAATAGGTCGCGTTATTGAGGTGATTCATGGCATCCATATCGCCCCAGCGAATAGCAATAGTCATCTCGAACACCAGCTTCTTGCGCTCAGGAATTTCAATTTTCATCGAAACCTCAGGCACCAAAACCATCGTCAGCCGAGATCACTGCACCGTTGATGAAGTGGCTTTCGTTGGAACACAGCATCACCAGCAGGGCGTCCAGATCCTTGACCTGACCGACGCGCTTGCGTGGCAACATCTGCATCAGCTTCTTGCCCTGCTCTGTCTGCCAGTGCCGGTGGTTGATCTCGGTATCAATGTAGCCCGGACACATGGCGTTGACGTTGATGCCGAACTTGCCCCACTCCAGCGCCATCGCTTTCGTCATCTGGATGACGGCCGCCTTGCTCATGCAATAAACGCCAATTTGTGGCAGCACCCGCAACCCCGCCATCGACGCGATGTTGACGATGCGCCCACCAGTGAAGGTGCCGGGCGCCGACCCCCTGGCGCGTGCCAGCATGCGTTTGCCGACCTCCTGCGCAACAAAGAAAGCGCCCTTGACGTTGGTATTGAACGTGAAGTCGAAATCCTCTTCAGCCACGTCCTGGATCCGCTGCGTCGTGCTGACACCCGAGTTGTTGATCAGAATGTCGATCGAACCAACCTCGGTTTCCGCATGTGCCACTGCCGACTTGATGGAATCCAGACTGGTCACATCAAGCTCTGTCACATGGGCGTCACCGCCCTCGGCCTCAATCTGGGCGCGCAAGTCCTTGAGCTTGTCCATGCGGCGACTCGCCAACACGACGGCCGCACCCGCGCTCGACAGCGTCTTGGCAAACTGGGCACCCAGGCCGCTCGAAGCGCCGGTGATGAAGGCCACGCGGCCTGAGAGATCCATGCTGTATGCCATTTGAAAAGCCTCCGTGAGTAGATAAAACGATCGCTGGATTATGTCGATTGAACGCATAAAATCAGTCTCGCGTTCGACAATCAACGGCCGTGATCCTGTTGCCAGGACCATGACGCCATTATCAGATGAGTTAAACCATGACAAACCAGGAAATTCTGAATCAGTTCGGCCCACGTGAAGCGATGGAGTACGACGTTGTCGTTGTTGGTGGTGGGCCCGGTGGACTCTCCACGGCCATTCGACTGAAGCAGTTGGCGGCCGAAAAGGGGCAGGACATCTCTGTAGTCGTGCTGGAAAAAGGCGCGGAACCAGGGGCACACATTCTGTCCGGTGCGGTGCTGGATCCCATCGCGCTCAATGAACTGTTCCCGGACTGGAAAGCCCTTGGCGCGCCACTCCATCAGCCGGTGACCGATGAAGCCATGATGTTTCTGAGTGAAACCACGGGCTACCGCACACCCAATTTCCTGCTCCCCAAGTGCAGCCAGAATCATGGCAATTACGTCATCAGTCTGGGTGCACTGACGCGCTGGCTGGCTACCCAGGCCGAGGCTCTGGGCGTGGAGATATTCCCGGGCTTTGCAGCGGCCGAAGTCCTCTACAACGAGGCCGGCGCTGTCAAGGGTGTGGCAACCGGCAATCTGGGTGTCGAGAAGAACGGTGAGCCCGGTGAAAATTTCCAGATCGGCATGGAGCTGCTGGCCAAGTACACGATCTTTGCCGAAGGTTCGCGCGGCCACCTGGGTCGTCAGCTGATCGCCAAATTCAAACTCGACGAAGGCTGTGACCCGCAGTCCTATGGCCTGGGCATCAAGGAACTGTGGGAAATCGATCCTGCACGGCATGAGCCGGGTTTGGTGGTGCACACCGCCGGCTGGCCAATGAACGACAGCACCTACGGCGGATCGTTCCTGTATCACATGGAAGACAACAAGATCGCCATGGGTTTCATTACCGGACTGAATTACGCCAACCCCTACCTGAGCCCGTTTGAGGAATTCCAGCGCTGGAAAACGCACCCCAATATCCGTTATTACCTGGAAGGCGAAGACAAGGGCCTGAAGCCAGCCAAGCGACTGGCCTACGGCGCGCGCGCCATCACAGCCGGCGGCATCATGTCGCTGCCCAAGACCGTGTTTGCTGGCGGCGCGCTGATCGGCTGTGATGCGGGTTTCCTGAACGTCAGCCGCATCAAGGGCAGTCACACTGCCATGAAATCCGGCATGCTGGCTGCCGAGGCCGCGTATGAAGCGGTCTGCGCCGGGCGTCAGCACGACGAACTCAGCGCCTACCCGCAAGCATTTCACAACAGCTGGCTTTACACCGAGCTGAACAAATCCCGAAACTTCAAGGCCTGGTTCAAGTATGGTCTGACGATCGGCTCCCTGATGAACGGCTTCGAGCAGTTTGGCCTGAAGGGCAACATGCCGTGGACCATCCATCGCGACAAGCCCGACCATGCTTACCTCAAGCCGGCATCCGAGTGCACCCCCATCAACTACCCCAAGCCCGATGGCAAGCTGACCTTTGACCGCCTCTCCAGCGTCTACATCAGCAACGTCAATCATGAAGAGAACCAGCCAGCGCACCTGACGCTCAAGGACGATTCGGTCCCGGTGGCCATCAACCTGGCCAAATTTGCCGGACCCGAGCAGCGTTACTGCCCGGCAGGTGTTTACGAGTTTATGAAAAACGATGATGGCACGGACCGCCTTCAGATCAATGCCGCCAACTGCGTGCACTGCAAAACCTGCGATATCAAAGACCCGACGCAAAACATCGTCTGGGTTACACCCGAAGGCGGTGGCGGTCCCAATTACGCCGGCATGTAAACCATGCAGATCGTCATCACCGGTGGTGCCGGTTTCCTTGGCGCTCGCTTGGCGCGCTCGCTGCTGGCCATGGGACAGTTCACCAGAGCCGGCACTACACCTGCAACGATCAGCCGGCTGACGCTGGTTGACCGCGTCGCACCGCCACCCGAACTTCTGAGCGACCCACGTGTCTGCGTCGTGACCGGTGAACTCAATGCGCTGCTGCGGGACCCGAGCGGGACCGCGGCGATGCTCAACCCGCAGACTGCCATTATTTTTCATCTGGCCGCTGCCGTCAGTGCTGAATGCGAGGCCGACTTTGACCTCGGCATGCACAGCAACCTGGACGCAACGCGCGCACTGCTGGACGCCTGCCGTGCCCTGCAAAGCTGCCCGATGCTCGTGTTTGCCAGTTCGCTGGCCGTGTTTGGCAACTCGCCTGAACAGCCACTGCCTGCGACGATCGAAGACAACACGCTGCCGACGCCGCAGAACAGTTATGGCTGTCAGAAGTTCATGGCCGAACAACTGGTGGCCGACTGCACCCGCAAAGGCTTCATCCAAGGACGCAATGTGCGACTCATGACGGTCAGCGTGCGTCCCGGCAAGCCCAACGGCGCAGCATCAAGCTTTCTGAGCGGCATGATCCGCGAGCCACTGGCTGGCGTGCGGGCGGTCTGCCCGGTTCCGCCGGAGACAGCGGTCGCTTTGTCATCACCTGCACGTACTATCGAAGGCTTGCTCTGCGCCGCGCAAACCCCGGATGCCGACTGGGGAGCACGCAGCGCCGTCAATCTGCCGTCCATCCGGACCACCGCCGCACAGATGGCCGTGGCACTGGGCCGTGTGGCTGGCGCAGCCGCGACCGATTTGATCGACTGGACACCCGATCCGGCGATCGCCAGAATCGTGACCAACTGGCCAGCGCAGATTCGTGCCACGCGCGCTGCGCGACTTGGCTTGCTGGCGGACACCGACTTTGAGGCCATCATTCGCGACTATGTGCGCGAAAACCCCAATGCAGTCAAACTCCCTGTCTCTGCATAATGCAGGGTCGATTACTTTAAGGATCCCCATGAAGCTCTCCAAGTTGTTTTTGAGTCTGGCACTGGCCGCAGGTCTGCTTGCCTCGGCGGCCGCACAGACCAAGATGAAGATCAGCATCTCTACCGCCCAGAATTCGCACCAAGGCGTAGCGATTGATGTCTTTGCCAAGGAAGTGGAAAAACGCACCGCTGGCCGCTACAAGATCGAAACTTTCTACAACGCATCGCTGGGCAGCGAGCGCGAGTCCATCGAGTCGGTTCAGCTCGGTACACAGGAACTGACCTTTTCTTCGACCGGTCCGGTGCCCAATTTTGTGCCCGACGCCAAGATTCTTGACATCCCCTTCCTGTTCCGCGACAAGGCACACGCCCGCGCGGTGCTGGATGGCCCGATCGGGCAGGAGATGCTGGGCAAGTTTGACTCCAAGGGCTTCAAGGCGCTTTCCTGGGCAGAGAACGGGTTTCGCCACATGACCAACAGCAAGCGCGCCGTCAACACGCCGGATGACCTCAAGGGTCTGAAAATGCGCACCATGGAGAATCCCGTGCATGTGGCAGCCTACAAGGGCTTTGGCATTGTGACCACGCCCATGGCTTTCGCCGAGGTTTTCACGGCGCTGCAACAAGGCACGGTCGATGGTCAGGAAAACCCGCTGTCGGTCATCATGTCGGCCAAGTTCGACCAGGTACAAAAACATCTGAGCCTGACCGGTCACGTCTATTCGCCCTGCATCTTCCTGATGAACAAGGCAGCTTTTGACAAACTCTCGGCAGCCGACAAGCAGGCTTTCCTGGATGCTGCCAAGGAAGGCACCAAAGCGAACCGT
>CAZZLB010000284.1:0-4591 GCA_964654655.1 uncultured Rhodoferax sp.
TTTGGTTTGCCCCAGCATGCCTTGAGATTTTTGTTTCCGCAACTCTGGCCGGAAGCCGAGGCAGATATCGGATACGAGCAACGCCCTGCCGGTATTATCCAAGCATGACACAAGACCTCTTTCGCACCGACGCGTACCTGACCGAATGCAGCGCCACGGTGACGGCCATCACGCCACAGGGCATCGTGCTGGACCGCACGGTTTTTTACCCGCTCGGTGGCGGGCAGGCTGGTGATGCGGGTGTGCTGGTGCTTGCAGACGGTACCGAAATCGTCATCCTTGATACCCGCAAGGGCAAGGCAGAGGACGGCAGCTTCAATGCCTACATCTGCCATTTACCCGCGCCAGAACTGCTGGCTCTTCTGCTGCAAACCGGGCAAGTTGCTGGCGCGCCTCTGGCTGTTGGTGATGTCCTTACCGCGCGCATCGACTGGCAGCGGCGGCATCGCATGATGCGCTTTCACACCACGACGCACCTGCTGTGTCACCTGGTGCCGCAACTGGTGAACGGCTGCTCGATCACGCCGGACTATGCACGGCTTGACTTCAACATGACCGACGCACTCGACAAGGAGGACTTAAGCGCCGGCATTGCGCGTCTGGTGGCAGCCGCTCATCTGGTCACTGTCGGAGCTATCACCGACGAAGAACTTGACGCCAATCCAGCGCTGGTCAAGAGCATGTCGGTGCAGCCGCCCCGCGGCACTGGAAAGATTCGCACCATCCGCATCGGTGGCCTCGATTTGATTGACTTCCAGCCCTGCGGTGGCACCCATGTCGCCAACACGGCTGAAATTGGCGCGGTCCTTGTTACAAAGATAGAAAAGAAATCAGCCAGCACGCGCCGGGTTGTGCTGGGTTTTGCGACATGAGCGCAGCGCCGGGCCGCCCCAAGCTTGTCGCGCAGTCTCTGGCCGAGACTCGCGCGAGGGCTCGCGCCCCCATGGGGGGCAGCGAGGACACAACGTGCCGAGCGTGGGGGCTGTCATGACCCGAGGCCAGGTCAGAAACGCTACGGGGGACTCCTTTTTTGCGTGGGAAGGCGAGGTGCTGGTGGTCAATATCCTGGGTAAACCCGGTGCGGCCAAGGACGCCATCGGCAAGCCCAAAGGAACGCAGCTCAAGGTCAGCGTCACTGCTGCGCCGGTGGCGGGCAAGGCGACCGACCACATGGTGCGATTTCTGGCGCCGCAGTTCGGCGTGTCGGTGGCCGACATCGAAGTCGTTTTCGGACGTGAAAACGTCAACAAGCAGCTCCGCATCAAGGCACCCAAAAAATTGCCTCCTGTCTTTACACAAGGGACATTGAGCTTCTGATCTAATCGCGCAGATGGCAAGGACACGTACACCATTTTTTCTGCGCTGCTGCGCCGCCGCCCTTTGGCTGGCTGCTCTGAACCTGCCCACTGTGGCTGCCGCTCAATATTCGAGCAAGGCAGTGGTAAGCACAGCGCAAGTCAAAGCGGAGTTGCTGGCCCACGCACCCGATGGCGCTGACCCCGGCAAGACGGTCTGGCTGGGTCTGCAACTCACACACCAGCCGGACTGGCATACCTACTGGAAGAATCCGGGCGACTCCGGTTTGCCAATCACCGTGCAGTGGACGCTTCCGGCGGGCATCACCGCGGGCGAAATCGCCTGGCCGCTACCCAAGAAAATACCGATTGGTAACCTGGCCAATTACGGCTTTGACGGCACCGTGTTGTTGCCGGTACCGCTAAGCATTTCTCCGGCCTTCAAACCGGCTGCGAGCAACAACGAGATTGAAGTCAAACTCAAGGCCAACTGGCTGGTCTGTCGCAAGGAATGTATTCCCGAGGAGGGCGAATTTGCGCTGAAGGTGCCGGTCAAGGGCTCGACGGCTGCCAACAGCGTCGCCTTCAACAAGGCCTTTGCTGCCCAGCCGCGCCCTGTGCTGGGCAGCACCGGTATTCTTCCTGACAGCAACGTCCTGATTGACGGCAATGCCATCAAACTGACGGTGCAGGGTTTGCCGGTGGAACTGCGTGGCAAGACCCTGGAATTCTTTCCTGAAACACCAGAGGTGATTGAAACTGCCGCGCAGTGGACGCAGAAATGGAATGGGGGAGTCTGGAGTGCCCATGTACCGCTGTCCCCGCAGCGCGGCAATTCCCCCAGCATCATGCCGGTGGTGCTGGCGGCGGACGGCCAGGGCTACCGGGCCGAACTGAAGGTGCTCGGAAACTGGCCCAAGGCGAGCGCCAATGCAGGCGGTGCAAACGAGCCTGTGTCGCTTGTTGCTAATGCGCCGGCCAGCCTCAGCCTGCTGGCTGCTTTGCTGGGGGCGCTGCTTGGCGGCATGATCCTGAACCTGATGCCTTGTGTCTTTCCGGTGCTGGCGATCAAGGTGATGAGCTTCACCCGCCATGCCGACGACCGCCGGGGACATCGCATCAGTGGCGTGGCCTACAGCGCGGGCGTCGTGATTTCTTTCCTGGCGCTGGGGGCGCTGATGTTGGGCTTGCGCAGCGCCGGTGAGCAACTGGGTTGGGGGTTTCAACTGCAGTCACCTGTGGTGGTGGCAGCGCTGGCGGTGCTTTTTACCGTGATGGGTTTGAACCTGGCTGGCCTGTTCGAGTTCGGCCAGTTCCTGCCGAGCCGACTCAGTACGCTGGAGGCAAAAAACCCGTCAGTCAACGCATTCCTGTCGGGTGTGCTGGCAGTGGCGGTGGCCTCGCCTTGTACGGCGCCCTTCATGGGCGCGTCGCTTGGTTTGGCACTCAGTCTGCCGGCTTTGCAGGCGCTGCTGGTTTTTGCCAGTATCGGCGTAGGCATGGCCTTGCCTTACCTGGCAGCGAGTCTGATTCCGGCCGTGGCACGTTTGTTGCCGCGTCCCGGCGCCTGGATGGACACTTTCCGTCGTGCCATGGCGTTCCCGATGTTTGCCACCGTGGTTTGGTTGGTCTGGGTGCTGGGTCAGCAAACCGGTATCGACGGGGCCGGTGCACTGCTGGCTTTGCTGGTGGCTATGAGTGGCGTGCTCTGGTCGCTCGGCCTGACGGGGCGCAGCCGCTGGTTGCTGACGGGCGTCACCCTGGTGGTGCTGGCCCTGATGCTGGCGGCGGTGGGTCGCAACGTGACCCGTCCGATCGATGTCAGCAGTACCGCGACCAGTTCGGACCGCTGGCAGGTCTGGGCACCGGGACGAGTCGAGCAGGTGCTGGCTACGGGCGTACCGGTTTTTGTCGACTTCACCGCGGCCTGGTGCGTCACCTGCCAGTACAACAAGAAGACCACGCTGGTCAAGCCCGACGTCCTGTCCGATCTGACAACCAGGAAAGTCACCCTGCTGCGCGCCGACTGGACAAGGCGCGACCCCGCCATCACGAGCGCTCTGGCACAACTGGGACGCAACGGTGTGCCGGTGTATGTTCTCTACCAGACCGGCAAGACGCCGGTCGTTCTGTCAGAGATTCTCACGGTGCAGGAACTTCGCTCTGCGCTGGCGACACTCTAACGATCTGCGACGGATCGCCCTTGACGGTGGGACACTTAAGCCGGCCTTAATTCGCCGTGGCTAGAGTCAGCGTCTTTCATCAAAGAGTTGACCCTATGCAGCGTGTTTTGATCTGGGACATTCCGACCCGGGTGTTCCATTGGGCATTGGCCCTGAGCTTTGCCGGCGCCTGGCTGACCAGCGAGTCCGACCGCTGGCTATCGGTCCACGTCTTCCTGGGTTACCAGATGCTTGGGCTGGTGATTTTCCGGATCATCTGGGGTTTGCTGGGGACCCACTACGCCCGCTTTTCTTCGTTCTGGTTCGGTCCAAAAGATGCATTGGCCTATTTGCGCCAGGTGCTTGCGCGTACGGCGCCGCGCCATGTTGGCCACAACCCGACGGGCAGTGTTGCCATCTACCTGCTGCTGACCTTGACAGTGGTGGTGGGAGTCACCGGTTTTTTTACACTTGGGACGGAAGAGCAACACGGCATCGCTGCCGGCTGGATGGGCATCGCGCAGGGGAAGATCTTCAAGAGTCTCCATGAATTTTCTGCCAACCTGATGCTCTTGCTGGTGCTAGCACACCTCGCTGGCGTGGTGCTGGAGAGCCTGTTGCACAAGGAAAATCTGGCGCGCTCCATGCTCACCGGTACCAAGCTGGCCGACGCCAGCGCCCCTGTGGCGCAGCCCCGGACGCTGGTGTCGCTGTTCATGGCCGCGTTGATGGCAATGTTTGGCGTCTGGTGGTTCTTCTATGCGCTGCATGCCCCACTGGAGCAGCAAATCGGTCGCCCGGCAGGCAAGCACAACACGCCAGCCGTGGCGTTTGTCGGCCCCAAGCTGGCCGACAACGCCCAGTGGCGTGAGGAGTGTGGCAGCTGCCACCTGGCATTTCACCCCTCGCTGCTGCCCCGTCGTTCCTGGGTGCGCCTCATGAATGAACAAAAACAGCACTTTGGTTCCGACCTGGCGCTGGATGCGCCCACAGTGGCGGCGCTGCTGAACTTTCTGTCTGACAATTCTGCCGAGCAGCACAAGACGGAACCTGCCACCAAGATCGACCTCTCAATCAAGGCGGACGCGACGCCGCAGCGAATCACCGAAACACCGTACTGGGTGAAAAAGCACC
>CAZZLB010000285.1:0-4590 GCA_964654655.1 uncultured Rhodoferax sp.
ATGAGGCACCACGATCACCGCCAGGGGTGGCCTGGAGGACCCATACCCCTGCGCCATACTTGGCATGGCCGTTTGCTGGCGTTCTATGGCACATTCTAGACAACATTTTTATTGACCCTCTCCGAGTGCGCTTCGGAACCAGATCCTGCCAGATTAAAAGCGCTAGCCTGCGCCTTGAGTCGTCTCGCTCGCTCACGCAAGTACACTGCCCGGTGGTCATGGCGGGTGATTGGTCTGCCATTGCGCCCTGGCTCTCGTCCTGCTGCGCGCGCCTTGGCGTACCGGATCTCCCTGCGCCTGATGCGTTCCTGCTCTGCACGCTCGGCCTTGGTCGGCTTGGCATCATGGTCTGGTTGGTATGCGGCAACCTCACCGATGGATGGGTACGTCACTCCTGCCCCTCCGGCTTTCGCTGCCACGTCGCATCAAGCGCGGCGAGTTGGATCTCTAGGTTCACAATTTTAGCTTTAAGCTGCTCATTCTCTTTCTTTAGTCTTATTAATTGTCCATGTGTAATAGTTTCACACTGATGATGAGTCTGACTTTGTATAAGCTCAAGATTTTCAATCCTATTATCTGTTTTATCATGATTTTTATGATGTACTACCTCCCATCTCTCAAGTGGCCTTCCTATAAATTCTGCCATTACCATTCTATGCTCCCTAACATGAAGACATTTTGATGATGTCTGCATAATGCCCATGCATGCATATTTGTGGTCACTTGGTAAACATACCATGATATATCCGTTTCTTTTTTCCTGATACCTACCTTTGTAATTTGATGGTCTTTTCCCAATGTGAGAGGCTGAGTTAGATCTGGTAATATTTAACTGTTTTAACCTTTTGTAAACAATTCCACTCTTTATTCCCATTAACTTAGCTGTTTGCTCAGCGGTCATGTTTCTTTTTATATAAAGTTCTTGTAACACTTCATCGTCAATTTTTATACGCCTATTCCCTGCTGGTAGCTTTGCGCAATCCTCGGCTCTCATAACACGCCCTCGATAAGTTTGTCGGCCTCACGCATGCGTTGGTCATGATCTGCCTGTGATAGCGTGCGGCGTGGATGGTGTTTCTTGCCCGCAAACGTTCCCTGCTTCGGTTCCCAATGGTTGAGCACACCGGCTTCTGCCATCGCAATGCAAACCACGTTCGGTCGCTTCTCTGCAAGCTTGGCGTAGATCACGTCCAGGTTGTCAGTGGTTTGAAACCAAAGCGCAACGATAAGCCGATCTCGTACCGCTATCGCTTTGGCTATGCGTGACTCGATTGATGTGCTGTCGAGCGGTGCTGGTCCGTTTGGTCGGTGCTTGAACTCAATCCGCCTGCGTTGCTCATCGTCGCATCGCATTGCTTTGCGGAATAGATCAAGGCCATGAGAAACCCAGCGATACCAGGAATCGCGTTCCTCGACGGAATCGAACCGGCCCAGGTTTGTCGTTGGTGATCTGGTTGGCTTGTTGTCACTGAAAGCTCCCATGTGTTATTCCTCGATCTGTAGTTCTAGCTCGTCAAGATGAACCTGGAAAGCGCTGGGCCATATCTTGGGCTGGTCCTGGCATCGCTCGTACGCGATCTGCCATGCACGCTCCCAGTTGTCGATTGGCGACCACCTGCGCCACATCGCGTCCCACTCGTCCCGGTTGTCACGGGTCACGACACACTTCCCGTGTCCGTGCGCCTTCCAGTCCATGAGGCTGATGGGTGGCGGCTTCGGCTTGTCTGGTTGAACGATCTTGGCGGGTGTTCCGATTAGGTCGTCAGGGTCTACCTCGACAAGTCCGCCTGTGAGTGGCGCGTCAGCGCCTGACTTCCGATCCATGTTCCCTTCCCTGTTCCCTGTTCCCTGTTCCAGCAGTGAGCCCTCACTGAATCCTCCATGAGCATTCACTGAATCCTCAATGAACCAGTAAGCCTTTACCTTGCTGTCACTTGGGCGGTTGACTCGCTGATGAGTGGAGAAATTGACGACGCGACCAATGGGACCATGCGTAGGGTGGTTTCGCACCTCAATCCAACCCACTCTTGAAAGCTCAGTGAGCCATCCGTGAACCCTCACTGAATCCTCAGTGAATGGTGAACAGGCAGCCTGGACGATTGGCGGGCTTGCCATGAAGTACCCATGGTCATCGGCGTGATTGAGCAGTGCCAATGCCAGAAGCCTTACATGAGGATCCAGGCGAGCCATGACAGGATGAGTCCAGAACTCTGGCTTGATTGTGCGGATGCGTGCCATTATTTACGGCCCTCCGAGCAAGCGCCACGCGACAGCCGCGCAGAGCGGAACTTGACCGTTCCCAAGGCACTTAATTCTGTGTGGCCGATTGGCCAACCCATCAACCACTCTACCCATTCCGGGTTCATCGCTCCACCATCCGAAGTTCCGACCTGTTCCCGTAGCGGGAGACTGTTCGTTGCCTTCTTCGCAGGGCTGTGCGACTTCCAATCGCTGGCAATTGGAGTCGGCCATATCTTGACCCAGCCGGCAAGCGTTGTCCCTCGCTGTGGAGCCATTGCCGCTGCGCCCATCCCGCGAACCTGCACAGCCTGAGACACCGTAGGAGTCGGAACGTTTCGCAAGACACCACCACCTGTCGCGCTTGTGTGGCGCTCCAACATCAGACGCGGACAGGATTCCATCTCGCCAGGAATATCCACGCGCCACAAGGTCACCGATGACGACGTGTCGGCCTTTGGTTCTGATTCTTGGGCTGTTTTCAAGGAACACCCAGGAAGGTCGAACAGAATCGACTGCACGCATGACTTCCCGATAGAGTCCAGATCGTTCTCCTGTGATTCCTGCGCCGTGTCCTGCTGCGCTGATATCCTGACAAGGGAATCCAGCGCATATCGCATCGACTCCAGCCAACTCTGCTGTGAAGTCCACGGATCTAACATCGCCTTCGATGACTCGCAATCCGGGGAAGCGTTCTCGCAGAACGGCGCAGGCGTATGCGTACCACTCGACGGCGACGATTGGTTGATGTCCAAGTATGAGGTCGGCAAGGATTCCACCGCCGGCCCCTGCAAACAAGTGTGCTGTGCGCATGATTCCCTAACAGCGGCCAACGCATCACCAACAAGGCCGCATTCCACGACTTCCGGACTAGGACGGAGCGTGGTTCCCTGTTGGCAATGCGTAAGCGGTTGATGTGGATTCATGTCCTAGTCCTTCTGCCGTCCGACCTGCGGGATCGTCCGGCTTGTGTGGTGGTATCGTGAGGCGCTAGACTGTCAAGCAATCGGCCTGCGTTGGTCAATGTGCCAGCAAAACTTGCAGCGCTCACCAGGTAGAAGAATCGGAGGAACCTTACCCGGACGACGAGATGCGCAACCCTGGCAGGTAAGGCCAAGCTTTCTCTTTCGGTTTGTGGAATAGTCTGTGAGCGTTCGGGAAATTGGTGGAATCATTGGTCTGTGCTTTCTTTAGCTTTTTACGTTGGCTTGCATCCTTAAACGTACATCGTCTTGAGCAGTATTTGCGCCTTGACGCTCCGCACAACGGCATTGGTCCACCGCATAGTTGGCACGTCATATCCGCACCCGTAGGAATGTGAACCCCACCGCGCAATGGTTCTTAAATACGGCAGGATAATACATCGCATGCACCCATACCGGACCAGCCACGCGAAATCCAGCCGTAACCGTTCCGCCAATGCCATCCCAACATGACCCGTCAAAGTACCCTGCCGCTGCATCGATAGACCAACGATTGCTTGACAGTCTTACCATCGGCATGGCAAACGTGGCGCGGTCGTTGTAGCTGTCCCGGTACCAACCGGACACTGCGCCGATCTCGATGCCGGGCGAGTATTGCCACATGATGCCTGTACCAAGGCCAGGATTGTATCGGCGTGGATCTTCGCCCGTTGACAGACTATAGCCTGAGTCAAGGCGGTGATAAGATAGGCCGAACGCGTACACGTCAACGTCGGCGGAATAGGCGCAGAGGGCGAACATGGAAAGGATCGTGGTGCGTTTCACTTCCCCGCCTCCCGCGCCGCTGCGAGTGCTGCGCACATGTCTCTGATCATCTTTCCAGCAGTTACTTCATTTGCAGCACATGGAATCGCGTTGTATCTATTAAGCGCGGCCTGTACCGCTATGTCGCTGGTCATGCCCTCAAGCTGCTTCTCCAGCGCCCGGATGTACGCGATGAGCGAGGGAATAACGTTTCTCATTGATGCAATTAGTCGCGCTTCTGGCTCACCATAATACGGCGAGTTGCCAGGAGACATGCACTCACATACACTATGCCCTTTTGCGTAAACATCACATTCCTCAGCCTCCCATGGATCGCTTGAGGTTAGCGACATAAGCGCCTCAATCTGCGCGATGGTGTCGTGGATGGTCATGGCGTGTCCTCTTTATTTTTCTTCTTCTTAGGTGTTTCCATCATCCTTGCGTATTCAGTCTCACGCCTTTTAGCCATCTTTGGATTAATATAGAACATACCGACGCGATGGTTTAAGCAGACGAATACTCGTGTATCTGTGTCGTGGATGGTCATGACTTTTCCTCCTGCTTAATATACGGCGTCATGTCTGGAGATAGCTTACCCGTGAAAAACAAGTGCATGAGATGGAAA
>CAZZLB010000286.1:0-4578 GCA_964654655.1 uncultured Rhodoferax sp.
TGGGCTTTGGAGAGTACGGTGTTGAGCAGCAGACCACCAGCATTGGTGTTGACCTCGATCAGCTGCGGACCGCTGGCACTCAGGTGAAAGTCGTAGCCCATGCAGGCGCCGAGCGGGCCGAAGGCGTGCTGCGCGATCACCGGCGCACGCGCCAGCGCCTGCGTGCGGTAACCCGGCAGGGCGCTCACGTTTTCGATGGCGCTGACGACCTTGCTGATTTGCTGCGCCACCTCAGCCGACAGAAAGACCACGGTGGACGAGAACAGATGCGGCCGTGCGCGCACCATGGCCGGCAGCACGGCACCGAGTTGGGGGTCGCGTTCGAGTTGCTGCGCCAGGCGTTCCAGATTGAGGGTGCGGCAGAAGGAGCCCTGGTTCAGCGCGTCGGCCGAGATCCGGGTCAGCCAGGCCGGCGGAGTCGGTTCAGTGTTCATGGACAGCATGTTGCGTTTCATCATGCGCTACACAAGAGCGCGTGAAAGCTTCCTGCATCAGCTGCAGGGTGACGTGCGTGATCTCGAATCGTTCATGCAGCAGGTGGTGCGCCTCCTGCAGGAAGGCGTCGTCGGCCCGACCCTCGGGCAGCACCAGATGCGCGGTCAGCGCGATCTGTGAGGTGCCCATGGCCCAGATGTGCAGGTCGTGCACACGCGTCACACCCGGCAGCGCTGCCAGGCAGGCCTGCACCGCGAGCGGGTCCACGCTGTCGGGCACACCATCAAACAGCAGGTGCAGCGACTGCTTGAAGAGTCCCCAGGTGCCCCACAGAATCACCACCGCAATGCCCAGGCTCACCACCGGGTCGAGCCAGACCCAGCCCTGCCACAGCGTCAGCGCCCCGGCAATCACCACACCGGCAGACACCAGCGCATCGGCCGCCATGTGCACAAAGGCGGCGCGGATGTTCAGGTCGCCCTCGCCACCGCGCATGAAGAGCAGTGCCGTGGCGGTGTTGATGACGATGCCGACCCCGGCCACCAGCATGATGGTGACGCCCTGATCGTGCACCACTGCCTGCGCCGATAGCAGACGCCCGATGGCCTCCCAGGCCAGAGCGCCTATGGCCATCAGCAACAGCAGCGCGTTGGCAAAAGCGGCCAGGATGGTGGCGCGCTTCCATCCGTAAGTGTGATGTGCGTCGGGCTTGACTTTGAGCGCCAGCGCGCCGCCCCAGGCCAGCACCAGACCGGCCACATCGCTCAGGTTGTGCCCGGCGTCAGCCAGCAGCGCCAGCGAGTTGACGCGCCAGCCGTAAAAGGCTTCGATGGCGACGAAGACGGCATTGAGCGCAATGCCGATGGCAAAAGCGCGGTTGAAGTTGGCCGGCGTGTGGTCGTGATGATGGTCGTGATCGTGCGTCATGCGATGTCAATTGTCTTCCAGGACTGGACCAAAACACCGCTGCGGGTCATGTTCTCGTCGCCACCGTACACCAGACGCGGAGCCAGGCAGGTTTCACCCGCCAGGCGCACCCATTTCTGAAGACCAGCCAGGAAGTCGGATGTAAAGGTCTGGCCGGACTTGATTTCCACCGGTATCAGTTGCTCGCCCTGCTCGATCACCAGATCGATCTCGTCGCCCGCGTTGTTGCGCCAGAAGAAGAGATTGGACGGCAGACCCTGGTTGTAGCGGCGCTTGAGCAGTTCGCTGATGACGAAATTTTCAAACAAGGCACCGCGCGCCGAGTGGATCGACAAATGCTGCGGGTCACGAATGCCCAGCAGAAAGGCGGCCAGACCGGTATCCACAAAATACAGCTTGGGCGTCTTGACCAGGCGCTTGCCAAAATTCTGATGGTGTGGCTGCAGCAGAAACACCACATAGCTCGCCTCCAGCACCGAAATCCAGGCCCGCACCGTTTTGTGGGACACGCCGCAGTCACTGGCCAGGCTCGACAGGTTGAGCAATTGTCCGCAGCGTGCGGCACACAGTTTGATAAAGCGCTGGAACAGGCTCAAGTTTTGCACCTCGATCAACTGGCGCACATCACGTTCGACATAGGTCACGAGGTAGTTGGCAAACCACTGTTCCGGTGCCAACTGGCGGTCGTGCACGGGCGGGTACATGCCGCGCAACATCAGATCGTCAAGGTCATGGATCGCAAGTTCTCCGCGCTGCATTTCCTGCAGCGAGAACGGCAGCAACTGAACCATGCCGACACGTCCGGCCAGGCTTTGTGTGATGTTGGACAAGAGACCAAACTGCTGCGAGCCGGTGAGCACGAACTGCCCCATCTTCTTTTCTGCATCGACCCGGGTCTGCAGGTAGGAAAACAGCGCCGGGCAGCGTTGTGCCTCGTCCAGAATGGCGCCCTGCGGCAGGCGCGCCAGGAAGGCTCTGGGGTCTTCTTCGGCAAACGCACGCTGGTCCGGGTCTTCCAGCGACAGGTAGCGCTTGTCGGGAAAGGTGGTCTGCGCCAACGTGGTCTTGCCAGCCTGACGCGGGCCGGTGATGGCCAGAATCGGATAGCCCAGAGCGAGCTTGTGCAGGACAGGAGCGGCTTGGCGCGAGATCATTTCTTGCAAATTGGGAATTTGATTTCCAAATTGTAAAGCATGATGGTTGAGACGTGTAACGGCCAGGATTCATCTCCAGCAGGGACCTTTGCCAGTGTACTCAAACGGCGCTAAACTAGTCAGACTACTAGTCATTAAGGATTTTCCATGATTACCTGGGCAGTTCAGGATGCCAAAGCACGGTTCAGCGAATTTTTGCAGGCTTGTCTCACCAGCGGGCCTCAACTCGTTACCAAAAGAGGCATGGAAGCAGCTGTACTGGTGCCGGTTGCACAGTGGCGGCAACTTCAGACCAACAGCCAGCCTTCACTCAAGCAGGTCTTGCTTGATTCTTCGGCGCTGGGTGATTTGCAGATTCCTGCAAGAGGCAAGACCCAGCGCCGCCCTGTGCCAAGTTTCTGATGTTCCTGCTCGACACCAATGTGGTTTCCGAGCTGCGCAAGGCAAAGCCACACGGTGGCGTACTGGCCTGGTTGAACGCGATACCCGAATCGAACCTGTTCATTTCTGCCGTCACCGTCGGTGAAATTCAGCGTGGCATTGAGCTCACCCGAGACCAAGACCCGACGAAAGCGCTTGAAATCTCCGATTGGGCAGATCGCCTGGCGGGTACCCGGAACATCTTGCCGATGGATGCACAAACCTTTCGCGTTTGGGCGCGTTTGATGCACCACCAGTCCGATGCCCTGTTTGAAGATGCCATGATTGCTGCCACGGCCTTGGTGCATCAGCTCACAGTGGTAACCCGCAACACGCGTGACTTTGCCGCCTTCAAGGTGCCGATGTTTGACCCGTTTTCGCAACCCAATTGAACGTCAGGCGCAAGTTACGGACTACCTTGTGCGTCCACTCCTTGGGGTTAAGCCAGTTTTCTCTGAGGTCGTTGAGCTTCTTTGCGGCCTTGGCTATCTCAATGGCCAAGTCATGGATTGACTTCCCTTGTGGGTGCTCGGACGGCGGGGCTGGCTCGGACGCCGGATCCTCTCAACGCTTCGCTTTTTGAAATCGGCCCCGACATTCGAACCACCCCCGCCTCGGGCTGTTGGTGATCCGATAGTTTGGCCGGAATCAGGGTGCCGCCTTCGACCTGCTCCGTCCGCTGATGCGCCGTGTCTGCGGGTGTCAGGTGCACGTCATTGGTGTTCAGAAGTTCATTTGCTGCCTACAATGGATTCGTGAAAAAACGCGTTTACCTGGAAACCTCAATCATCAGCTACCTGACAGCGCGGCCGAGTCGCGACCTGATCATGGCGGCAAACCAACAAATTTCGCATGAATGGTGGGATCGTCGCCACCTGGATTTCGAGCTGGTGGCTGCGCGTTACGTGTGGGTGGAGGCTGCGGCCGGAGATCCTGAGGCTGCAGCTGCCCGCTTAGCACTTCTGGAAGGAATTGTTGAGTTACCCATGTCCGCCCAGGTGGAGAGGCTGGCGGAGGTGTTGTGTCAGCAAGGTGCCTTACCAACCAAAGCGCGCATTGACGCCTTGCATGTGGCGGCTTCTGCCGTCGCTGGCGTGGATTACCTGCTGACATGGAACTGCACGCATATAGCCAATGCTGAAACGCTGCCGCGCATTGAGGCGGTGTGCCGGGAACAAGGCTTTGAACCCCCACGCATCAGCACACCACTGGAATTGTTGGGTATACATCGCCATTGAAAGGAGAAGCATCATGTGGGAAGACGCTATCGTTGAAGAAGTGCATGCCGTTCGGGCGCAGCTGCTGGCGCGTTTTGATGGCGACGTGCATCGCTACTGTGAATACGTCCGTTCGCTGCCCGCACCCACAAGCCTGGCAACCAAAATAGCGTCGTCACCTGGGGTGCCAGTCGAAATCAAACCGGACCAGAAACCTGAAGCTTGATTCGCTTCGGTTTTGACTCTAGCCCCCTACAGGGCGAGCCTCGGAAAGCACTTGGGTAGCTTGCCGTGCCAGATTCAGCGCCAGCAATCGTTTGAGGATTTCTTCATCCGGCAGGTCGGCGCTGTAGTCGCTCCAGCCATAGGTTTGGGCCACGGCAAGGTCAAGCTGCTGGTGCGCCATCACCAGCCACTGCGGGCGC
>CAZZLB010000287.1:0-4538 GCA_964654655.1 uncultured Rhodoferax sp.
GCTCGCGCCGAGAGCAGCAGTCCGCAATTGCAGTCGCTCAGGGCGCAGGTCGAGTCGTCCCGACAGGAGGTGAAGAAGGCCGGTTCCGGGCATTACCCGACGCTCGACGCGGTGGCGCAGTGGTCACGCAGCGAGAGTGAAAACATACTCAATGTTCAGTCAAGCTACACCAATGGGTCGGTTGGCCTGCAGCTCAATATTCCGATTTTTTCGGGCGGCTATGTGAACTCCTCCGTGCGTCAGGCATTGGCGGGTCAGGAGCATGCGGAGCAGGCACTGGAGGCAGGGCGGCGCGACCTGGGGGTGCGTGTTTACAAGGAATTTCGCGGCATGACCGAGAACATTCCCAAGGTCAGGGCGCTGGAGCTGGCGCTGCGCTCGGCGGACCAACTGGTGCTGTCAAGCAGTAAGTCCTTCCAGGCGGGCAGCCGCACCGTGATGGACGTGCTCAACGCCGAGCAGCAGCGCATGGTGGTGCTGCGCGACCTGGCGCAGGCACGCTACATGTACCTGATTGCCAAAATCAGGTTGCTCGCCCTGGTGGGTGCCGCTGACGATGAGGCGGTGGCTGCCATCAACCGCATGCTCAAGTCGTCCTGAACCGATTGATCGCCTGAGCAGGGCGATTCCGCATTTGCCGGGACAAACGGCAGGCAAATAGATATACTGTTGTTTTATACAGTAAACGTCGCCGGTTGACGTATTTGCCATGGCCTCGATTCTTCGATCTGCTCCTTTGTCTGAGTTGGGTGCTGCCGTCTGGCGCGCTACAGAACTGGGCGCGGCTGGCGTTGCCACGCTGGCTACCGGGCATGCCGCGCTGGACGCCGAGTTGCCGGGTGCTGGCTGGCCGGTGGGTGCCATCAGCGAAATTCTGCAGAGACGCGGCGAGCACAACGAGTGGCGTTTGCTGTTGCCGGCCTTGCGCCGTACCGCCACCGGTTCGGTGGTGTTGGTCGGTGCACCCCATGTGCCGTTTGCGCCGGCGCTCTCGGCGCAGGGCTTGGACGCACGGCGCCTGTTGTGGGTGGCGGTAGTCACTCCGGCCGAATGCCTTTGGGCGGCAGAACAGGCCCTGCGCTGCGCCGGTGTGACAGCGGTGCTGCTATGGCTGACCCAGGCGCGTGCGGAGCAACTGCGGCGGCTGCAGATGGCGGCGCAGTTGCACAGCAAACTTCTTTTCTTACTGCGTCCGGCGCAGGCGCAAGGCGAATCTTCACCGGCTGCGCTGCGTCTGCTGGCAAGCAATCGGGTAGACAGTGACGCGCTGTTGCTGAACATCATCAAACGTCGTGGCCCGCCACGGGAGCAGCCTTTGTTACTGCCAGCGCGGCCGGCGCGACTGGCTGCCTTGCTGGCACAAGCCGGTACAGCCTGGCAAGGGATGGGGAATGCTCTGGGTTGCTTTGCAAGCGCTGCCTGACGGTGCCTCGGCTGAACTGGCCGATGGTTGCGCAGCGCTGGGCTGGTGGGCCTTGCAGTTCACGCCCAAGGTGGCGCGCGTGGATGATGCGCTGCTGCTGGAACTCTCGGCCAGCGAGCGTCTGTGGGGTGGGAGATCGGCCTTGCTGCGCCACATTCACGCTGCGGACAAGCCGGTTGCTGGTGTCCGCTTCGCGCGCGGTGAGACCTCCCTGATTGCTCTGGCGCAGTTGCAGTTGCTGGAGTCTGGAAGTGCGCCGGGCCGAGTGCAACGCAGAGCCGCACCTGACGATTTGCCGCTGACAACCCTGGCGGCGGCGCGGTCGCATCTGGGTACGCTGGAGCGGCTGGGCTGCACGCGCTGGGGCCAGTTGCGGGCGCTGCCACGGGCTGGCGTAGCACGGCGCTTTGGCGCGGGTCTGCTCGACGCGCTGGACCGCGCCTACGGCGAAGCGCCAGACAGCTACCCCTGGTTGCTGTTGCCGGAACAGTTTGACGCGACACTGGAACTCGGCGCACAGGCGGAGGCGGCACCAGCGTTGCTGTTTGGCGCGCGCCGTCTGTTCAATCAGTTGCAGCTCTGGCTGCAGGCGCGCCATGCGGGTGTGTTGGCATTGCTGTTGGGCTGGACCATGGATGAGCGGCGCAACACGGCCAGCCGCGGGGAACTGGTGCTGCGCACGGCTGAGCCGAGTGCTGACATGGCGCATCTGCAGCGCCTGCTGGCTGAGCAGCTGGCGCGCATCACCTTGCCTGCACCAGTGCTCTACCTGCATTTGCGCTCGCTGGAGACTGAAAAGCTGCGGGGTGAAACAGGCAGCTTGTTGCCGCTGGAACAGTTGAGTGGCGACAGCCTGCTGCAGATGCAGGAGCGTCTGTGCGCGCGTCTGGGTGCTGGACAGGTGTTGCAGGTGCAGGAATTGGCCGAGCATCGACCCGAGTGCATGCAGCTCTGGCAAACGTTGACACAGGGTACGCGCCAGAGCAGGCCTGCTCAGATTGATCAAGGCGCGCTGTACCCCAGCTGGTTGTTGGCCAGACCGCTGCGTTTGGCGGTGCGTGACCAGTGCCCTCAGTACCCGGGTCCTTTGACCCTGCTGGCAGGACCGCAGCGCCTGGAAGCAGCCTGGTGGGGTGGCACGGACTGCGCTTTGCGTGATTATTTTCTAGCGCGCAGCGAGCAGTTTGGTTTGCTCTGGATTTACCGTGAACGTTTGAGTACCGGGTTGCCAGGCGGAGATTCCGAATCAAGCTGGTATCTGCATGGCCTGTTTGCCTGAGAAGTCCGAGACTGAAATTGCCATGCCGGACTATGCTGAACTGCATTGCCTGTCGAGCTTCAGCTTCCAGCGCGGCGCTTCGCAACCCGAAGAACTGGTGGCGCGCGCTGCGGCACTGGGTTATGCGGCGCTGGCTATCACCGACGAGTGTTCGGTGGCAGGTCTGGTGCGCGCCCACATCGAGGCGAAGAAACTGGGTTTGAAGTTATTGCCCGGCGCCGAGTTTGCGTTGCCGGGTTTCAGCGTCATCGTCTTGCCGCAGCATTTGCAGGGCTGGGGCAATCTGTGCGAGTTCATCACGCTGGCGCGCCGGTCTGCGCCCAAAGGCCAGTACCGTGTTGTATGGCCAGATCCGCATTGGGCGATGCTGGCAGGGTGCGAAGTGTTGCTGGCCTTTTCACCCGGACTTTCGTTCGAGGCAGCCTGTGCCACCACCCTCCAGGTCAAACGCCTTTTTGCATCGAACCTGTGGTTGTGCGTGGAGTTGTTGCTGGGACTGGACGATGCGCTGTGGCTGCACCGGTTGCAGCAACTCTCACGCATCACCGGCGTGCCGCTGGTGGCCAGTGGCAATGTGCACATGCACTTGCGCTCGCGCAAACCCCTGCAGGACGTAATGACCGCCATCCGCCTGGGGCGGCTGGTGACGGAGTGCGGCTTTGAATTGCATGCCAACGCCGAAGCCCATTTGCGTTCGCGCCAGCGGCTCTCGACCATTTACTCAACCGATTTGCTGGCTAATACACTGCTGATTGCACAGCGCTGCAACTTCAGTCTGGACGAGTTGCGTTACCAGTACCCGCTGGAGACCGTGCTGCCCGGTCAAACGCCGGCCCAAACCCTGCGGCAGTTCACTCTGGAAGGTGCGGCACGACGCTATCGGGCAGGTGTGCCCGAAAGTGTGCTCCAACAGATTGAACATGAACTGGCTTTGATTGCCGATCTCAAGTACGAGATGTATTTCT
Source organism: uncultured Rhodoferax sp. (assembly GCA_964654655.1). Classification (GTDB taxonomy): domain Bacteria; phylum Pseudomonadota; class Gammaproteobacteria; order Burkholderiales; family Burkholderiaceae_C; genus Rhodoferax. The sequence goes on from CAZZLB010000287.1 coordinate 3,668, forward strand.
TGACGGTGCACGACATCGTCTCGTTTGCCCGCAGACGCAGCATCCTGTGCCAGGGGCGCGGTTCGGCTGCCAATTCGGTGGTCTGTTACTGCCTGGGCGTGACCGAAGTCGACCCCACGCGCATGAACATGCTGTTTGAGCGCTTCATCAGCCGCGAGCGGGGTGAGCCGCCCGACATCGATGTGGACTTTGAACACGAGCGGCGCGAAGAGGTGATCCAGTACATCTACGCCAAGTACGGACGGGAGCGCGCCGCTTTGACGGCAGTGGTGGTCAGCTACCGCCCGCGCAGTGCGCTGCGGGATGTTGGCCGTGCGCTGGGTATTGACGAGGCGTTGATCACCGCGTTGGCCAAAGAGCATCCGGGCATGTACAGCCGCGAAGTACTGGCTGGGCGTTTGCAATCGGCGCTGCAACATCTGGGGCCTGCGTTTACAGCGCCAGAGCCCTTGCAGTTGCAACTCTGGCTCAGTCTGGCTACCCAGTTGCAGCGTTTTCCGCGTCACTTGAGCCAGCATGTGGGCGGCTTTGTGCTGACGCAGGACAAGCTGACACGTCTGGTGCCGGTGGAGAACGCAGCCATGGCGGAGCGCTCCATCATCCAGTGGGAAAAGGACGATCTGGATGCCATGGGCTGGCTCAAGGTCGACGTACTGGCCCTGGGCATGCTCAGCGCCATCCGGCGCTGTCTGGACCTGATCACTGCGCAACGGGGAAAGCCGTTTTCGATGCAGGACATCCCGGACGATGATGATCCCACCTACGACATGATCTGCAAGGCCGATACGGTGGGCGTGTTCCAGATCGAAAGCCGGGCCCAGATGAGCATGCTGCCGCGTCTGCGGCCCAAGTGCTTCTATGACCTGGTGAT
>CAZZLB010000288.1:0-4515 GCA_964654655.1 uncultured Rhodoferax sp.
GAAGGCCGCGCTCGGCCGCTTTGCGCCCGATGCTGCAGAAGCCGCTTCCCGCGCCCGTTCGACCACCGGCGTGCCGGGGCGCAGATTCTGGCGGCCATCAAGAACGATCAAGTCGCCTGCCTTGATGCCTGAGACCGCGGCATCGTTGTCCTGTGCGTACAGTACCTTGACGGGTTTGAGGCTGGCCTTGCCACCTTCCATGGCGTAGACAACAGTGCCGCGCGCGCCCTGCACGATGGCAGCCTGCGGTATCACCACGGTGTCCTTGAGGGTACTCACCGTTTGTGAGACTTCCACAAAGGCGCCGGGCCAGAGCTTGCCCTCGCGGTTGTCAAAGACCGCCTTGACCTTGAGCGTGCCGGAGCCGGCATCGACTGCGTTGTCAACGAATTTCAGATGCCCCTTGAATTTGCCAGCACCGTCAGCCAGCGTGGCCGTCACTTCGGCGCCACCGTCTTTGAGTGAGGACAGGGCATCGGGCAGATTGCGCTGTGGGAGATTGAAGGACACCGCGATCGGGTCGAGCTGTGTAATGGTCACCAGGGCAGTCTGGTTGGCCTGAACAGCGCTGCCCGGAAACACATTGACGGCGCCGGCACGACCGGCGTGCGGTGCGCTGATGCGGGAGTAGGAAAGTGCCACCCGGCTGGCGTCCAGTGCGGCCTGATCTGCTGCCACAGTGGCCGTGAGCCCCTCGACCTGGGTGATGCTGGTGTCCAGTGCTCCCTGCGATATGAAGTTTTGCGCGAGCAACTGGCGCGAACGCGCCGCCTGGCGCTGAGCGTCAGCCAGTGCCGCTTTGTCCTTGGCCAGCTGTGCCTGCGCCTTGGCCACGTTGGCCTCGTCGCTGCGCGCATCCAGCGTAAAAAGCAGATCACCCGCTTTGACGAACTGACCCTCGCGGAAATGCACTTTGGCCACAACGCTGCTCACCTGCGGCCGGATATCGACGCTCGTCAGTGCCGAGACAGTTCCATTGGCCTTGAACAGAATCGGAAGGTCACGCTGTTGCGCCTTGACCGTGCTGACCGTCACAGGCGGCGTTGCAGCTGACGCGGCGCTTGCCGGTGCACTGGCCGCACCAGCACTCGGCGCAACGTCGGTCTTGCCGCTGCAACCGGCAAACCCTATCAGCGCAAGGCCGCAAACAAGAGAGAACAAAAACCGGGCTGTCTTCATGATTTTCCTGTGGCTGGTCGGGGCTCTGTGGCCCCGTTTTTTTTGACTCTGAATGCTATCAGAGATACAGGAACTATCCTCGGGCATCGCCCCGGCTGATCAGTTGTCCCAGTCTCCCCCGCCGAGGTCGCCGCCGCCGGCATCATCCCAGGAGGTGGCGTCATTCACACCAAAATTCTCGCCACCCATGTCCGGATTGCTGTCGGCACTCTGGAAGTCACTGCCAGCGGGAGCGTCTGCAGGTCTGCCGCCCTGATCATGATGGCCGGTCAAAGTGCGGCCAATCGCCTGCGCTGCCATCATGCCGGCTCCAACCGCCAAGCCGGTTGCCACACCGCCCATGATCTTGCCGCCCAGACCACTGCCGGTTGGCTGGCCATAGGCTTGCTGCATCGGTGCGGCGCCCACGGTGTCGGACGCGCCAAAACCTTGCGGACCACTCAAGCCGCTGGCGCCCTGATTGCTGTATGGCTGCGGCTGTTGCTCATAGATTTGCGCGGGCTTCTTGCGGGTCAGGTAAATGGCCAGACCGATCGCACCGCCACCCAGTGCCAGCGCCAGTCCCCACGGAAACGAGGAGACTGGAACTGTGTCCTGTGCCACTGCGGCGGGACGGTGTGCTGCTGCGTTGTTCACCGGTGGTGCTGTCGGCCTGGCCGCGAGTTGCGTGCGCAGACTCTGCACGGATTCCGGCTTGATCGAGGGCAGCCCTGGAGCGAGCTTCTCTGCTGTGGCCAAAGATTCGCGCGCCAAGCCCAGCTTGCCTTGACGGGCAAACAGTTCGGCCTGCACAAAGTGCGCCTTGCCACTCCCGGGATGCGCGACCAGCACCTGCTGCATCATGGTCTGCGCCTGATCCATGCGACCGCTTTGCGCGGCCTCGTAGATCTGTCCCAGCGTGGGTTCTGATTGCGCCATCGCCAGGCCAAAGCCCAACAGTGCGCCAGCCAGCAGCCATTTGCCAAAGCTGCGAAGAAGAGATGATTTCATCGTCGGTAGTGCCCCGTGAAGTGAAAGAAGACCTGCTCGCCCGAAATGGTGGCGATCGGCACATATTTCAAGGACGCAATCAAGGTAAAGTGTTCAAATCGCAAATCACCGGTTGCACTGTTGCAAAGATTCAAAGCCCTGGAGGTTTCAATGCACAAGGTTCGTTCACCCGCTGTTGCCGGAACGTTCTACCCGGCACAGCAAGAGAAACTGAGTAAGGATGTGCTGGCGCTGCTGTCTGCCAGCAAGCCGCCAGCGGATGCACCGAACCCCAAGGCACTCATCGTGCCGCATGCCGGTTACATCTACAGCGGCGCCACAGCCGCATTGGCCTATGGGCGACTCTTCAGGCTTCGTGACAGCATCCGGCGCGTGGTCCTGCTGGGGCCGGTGCACCGCGTGCCGGTCCGGGGGCTGGCCTTGCCCGACGCAGACTTCTTCTCCACCGCAATCGGGGAAATTGAAATCGACCGCCAGGCGCGTTTCGCCATTGCCGCGTTGCCTCAAGTCGTGGTCAGCGCGGCAGCGCATGCGCAGGAGCATTCGCTCGAAGTGCACTTGCCTTTTCTGCAATCGGTGCTGAAGGATTTCAAGTTGCTGCCACTGGCTGTAGGTGACGCCAGCGCGGCCGAAGTGGCGCAGGTGCTGGAAGCGCTCTGGGGTGGTGACGAGACACTGATCGTGATCAGTTCGGATCTGTCGCACTTCCTGCCGTACGCGCAGGCGCAGGCGACAGATCGACAGACGGCGCAGCAGATCATGAATTTCCAGAACGTCATCACGCACCATCAGGCTTGCGGCGCAACGCCGGTGAATGGATTGCTGCTGGCGGCGCGGCGCCATGGTTTGAAGCCGGAACTGCTCGGACTGTGCAACTCCGGCGACAGCGCGGGTGACAAGGCGCGGGTCGTTGGTTATGCGTCCTTCGCGTTTGCCGAGCCGTCGGTTGGCGAAATCCTGCTGCCGATTGCGCGTGCTGCCATTGCCGGTGCGCTGGGCTTGAGCGCTCAGGCGGCGGAGGATGCTCCGTGCCTGCAGCAGGCCGGCGCCAGCTTTGTCACGCTGACGCAGCGCGGGCAACTGCGCGGCTGCATCGGCTCGCTGGAAGCGCGGCGCTCGCTGCTGGCCGATGTGAAGGCGAACGCTGTCGCAGCGGCATTGCAGGATCCGCGCTTCAAGCCGCTGACAGCGGCCGAGCTTGCCATGACCCGCGTCGAAGTGTCCGTGCTCTCGCCGCTGCAGGAGATGCACTTTGCCAGTGAAGCTGACGCGCTGGCTCAGCTGCAACCTGGCATCGACGGCCTGGTGTTTTCGTTCGGACGACACCGCAGCACGTTCCTGCCGCAGGTCTGGGAGCAGTTGCCGGTTGCGGCAGAGTTCATGGCGCAACTCAAGCGCAAAGCCGGTCTGGCAGCCGATTTCTGGGACCCGGGCGTTCGGCTGCAACGCTACAGCGTCGCCAAGTGGCAGGAGGCCGTGCCGGCATGACGCAATCATCCGCCTACCCGGCGCGCTACTGGCGCCAGCAGGAGGATGGTCGCATCCAGTGCGAGCTGTGCCCGCGTGACTGCAAGCTGCACGAGGACCAGCGTGGTGCCTGCTTTGTGCGTGCGCGCGAAGGCGAGCAGATGATCCTGACCACCTACGGGCGCTCGTCGGGTTTTTGCATCGACCCGATCGAAAAAAAGCCATTGAACCAGTTCTACCCGGGCAGCAGCGTGCTGTCCTTTGGCACCGCTGGTTGCAACCTGGCGTGCAAGTTCTGCCAGAACTGGGACATCAGCAAATCGCGCGACATGGACCGGCTGATGGATCAGGCCTCACCCAAAGCGATTGCCACGGCAGCCAGGCAACACGGTTGCAACAGTGTGGCCTTCACCTACAACGACCCCGTCATCTTTGCCGAGTACGCGATGGATGTGGCCGACGCCTGTCACGCGCTCGGTGTGCACACGGTGGCAGTGACGGCGGGCTATCTGCACGAACAGGCGCGGCGCGACTTTTTCAGCAGGATGGACGCGGCCAATGTCGATCTGAAAGCCTTCACCGACGATTTCTATTTCAAGCTCTGCGGCGCGCATCTGCAACCGGTGCTCGATACCCTGGTCTATCTGCGGCGCGAGACAGACGTCTGGTTTGAAATCACTACCTTGCTGATTCCTGGTCATAACGATTCCGACCTTGAGATCAGCGCCATGTGTCGCTGGATCATGCAGCATCTTGGAAGCGACGTGCCGATGCACTTTTCGGCCTTTCATCCGGACTACAAGATGCCCGATGTGGGCGCCACGCCGCTGGCAACCCTGGTCAGGGCGCGCAACATCGCGCTGCAGGCAGGACTGCACT
>CAZZLB010000289.1:0-4510 GCA_964654655.1 uncultured Rhodoferax sp.
CATGGCCGGACTTGCCGATCAGGGCAGTCTGCTGGAACTGCGCAGCGGCTTTGGCAAAGGTATCCACACGGCTCTGGCGCGCATCGAAGGCCGGCCGGTAGGACTGCTGGCCAACAACCCGCTACATCTGGGCGGAGCGATTGATGCCGACGCTGCCGACAAGGCGGCGCGCTTCATGCAGCTGTGCAACGCGCACGGCCTGCCGCTGGTAAGCCTGGTCGATACGCCCGGCTTCATGGTCGGCCCGGAGATCGAAACCCAGGCGCAGGTGCGTCATGTGAGCCGCATGTTCCTGGCCGCAGCGCACTTGCGCGTGCCGTTCTTTAGCGTTGTACTGCGCAAAGGTTACGGACTGGGCGCCATGGCCATGGCGGCGGGCGGTTTTCATTCGCCGCTGTTTACAGTAGCCTGGCCTAGCGGCGAGTTTGGTGCGATGGGTCTGGAAGGCGCAGTGCGCCTGGGTTACCGCAAGGAACTGGAAGCCCTGCCTGAAGGGCCGCAGCGCACAGCCTTGTACGAGCAACTGGTGGCACAGCAGTACGAGAAAGGCGGCGCCCTCAACATGGCCGCCACACTGGAGATCGACGCCGTCATCGATCCCGCGCAAACCCGTGACTGGCTGGTGTGTGGCCTGCAGACGCAGCGTGACTTGCCGGTGGCGAGCGGCCTGGCGATTGATGCCTGGTAGCTTGTAGCTGAATTGGGGTCGGATCCCAATTCGGGGCAGTGCCTTGGAACTTGCCAACAACGGCGCACCGATTTGGGCTCTGACCCCAATTCAGCGGGGCGTACCAATGCTGCATCGCCTGACCACGTTTGCATTAGGGTCATAATCCTGCGAAAACAATCTCAGGGGCGGAATCACCCATATGGCAACCCTCATTCCAGCGCTTGGCGCCTGCGTGTCGCGCATGACAATGGGCGAGCGTCGGCTGGCTGAGCGGCTGGAACAGAAGCTAGACGGCGACTACTGGCTCTGGTACGACGTGCCCATTGGCCCCAAGCAAACGCACCCCGACTTTGTCGTGATGCACCCTCGGCGCGGCTTGCTGATTCTGGAAACCAAAGACTGGAAGCGGGAGACCATCCGGCGCGCATCAGGGCAAACTTGCGTTTCCGTGGGGTCATGGCGTGGTCTTTACCCGCATCACGCGCCAACAGTTTGAAGCGGCAGGGCTGGGCGATGCCATCGAGCCGCACTACGTGATTTGCTCGGATGAAATGGAGAAGTCCGGGGACGCAGAAGAATTTCAACAGCGCTTGTGGAACATGTTTCCCCATGCGTTTGGCGGCGTCATGTCGCTACCGCAGCTGGACCGCGTGCGCTGGATCATGTTCCCCGAAGTGCGCGTGCAAATGCAGGGCGCCCTGTTTGACGACGGTGATGCCAACGCGCAACTGCCCGGCATCATGCGCGTGATGGACTTGCAGCAGGAGCAACTGGCTCGGTCTTTGGGCGATGGCCACCGCGTGATACACGGCGTAGCCGGCTCCGGCAAAACCATGATCCTGGGCTACCGCGCCGAGTACCTTGCCAAGGCCAGTACGGCCACAAGCAAACCGATTCTCATCCTGTGCTTTAACGAGCCGCTTGGCGTCAAGCTGCACAGTGTGATGGATGCCAAGGACTTGAGCGACAAGGTGCATGTGCGACACTTTCATAAGTGGTGCCGCCAGCAGCTGGTCACCTTCGGTCAGAGCATTCCGCCGCAAGGCCCGCACCTGTTTGACGAGATGGTGGACGCCGTCATCCGCGGCGTGGAGCGCCAGCAAATCCCCAGCGGCCAGTATCAAGCCGTTCTGATCGACGAGGGGCATGACTTTGCGCCTGAGTGGCTCAGACTGGTCACGCAAATGGTGGACCCCACCACCAACTGCCTCTTGTTACTGTACGACGACGCGCAAAGCATTTACGAGCGCAGCCGCAGCAAGCAGTTCAGCTTCAAGAGTGTGGGCGTGCAGGCGCAAGGCCGCACCACGATTCTGAAAATCAACTACCGCAACACACGGCAGATTCTGCAAACCGCCAGCCTCATTGCCGCAGACTTGCTGACGGCGGATGAGCAGGACGACGATGGCATTCCCCTGCTCAAGCCCATCAGTGGCGGGCGGGACGGTGAGCCACCTGTCATCATCAAACTACCCAGCCTGCGCGAAGAGGCGTATGCGATTGCCGACCACCTGAGCAACGCTCACCAGGAGGGTCACGCCTGGGGTGACATGGCCATCCTGTGCGCGGACTGGAAGACCATGGACCTGTGTGCCGACGCTCTGCATCAGCGCAAGCTGCCGTTCAATGTACGCAAGCGCACCGGGGAATACAAGCCCGAAGCCGACGCCATTCAGATCATGACCATGAAGGTCAGCAAAGGCCTGGAGTTCCCGGTGGTCGCCCTGCCAGGTGTGGGGCACATGCCCGCGAGTGGCGAAGACGAGGCGGACGCCGCCCGGGTGTTCTATGTGGCGGCGACGCGGGCGACGCAGAGACTGGTGATTGGGGTGGGTGGTGACGGGGGATTTGGTCGGAGGTTGGCGGAATGATCATCAAAATCCGCTGCGTCCTTTAGTGACATTTCAATATCCGTGCCACTATCTGCGCGCTGCACCATCCCGCCAAGTAAATCGTGCCGCATTTTAAATTTGCGCATCAAATTATGAGCCGTATTGCATAGAATACGCCTCATGCCCACCCAACCCTCTCAAACCCAACCCAGCACCATCTGGCAGCACTCGGCGTGGCCGACGCTGGTATTTGATGCTGCAGCCCTCGCGCCTGACCTGGATGCTGCGCGGCTGGCGCAGGGCACGCTGCTGGGGCTGCTGGAGGCCATCGGCCTGGGGCAGGTGCAAGAAGTGCGACGCGAGCTGTGGGTGCAAGAGGCACTGGCCACTGCGGCCATCGAGGGGCAACAGCTCGATCTGGAATCGGTGCGGTCTTCCGTGGCGCACCGGCTGGGTCTGGCAGATGCCCCCAGCCATGACCGCCAAGTGGATGGCTTGGTGCTGGTGATGCAGGACGCCGTTGAAAACTGCCAGACGGTGCTGAACCTGGAGCGTTTGTGCCGTTGGCAATCGGCCTTGTTCCCGGGTGGCACGTCAGGCATCACCCGCATTGCTGTTGGCCGTTTGCGTGACCATGCGGATGCCATGCAAATCGTCAGCGGACCGCTTGGGCGTGAAGTGGTGCACTACACCGCGCCCCCCTCAAGCGCAGTGGCCGGTGAAATGAATCAGTTTTTGGACTGGTTTGAGGCGACGCGCCCCTGCTTGGGGAAAGCGCCCAGCCTGCATGGCATCGCCCGTGCGGCTGTGGCGCACCTGTGGTTTGAGTCCATTCACCCATTTGAAGACGGCAATGGGCGCCTGGGGCGCGCTGTGGCTGACATGGCTTTGGCGCAAGACATGCGGGCCCAGCCTTTAAGCGCAGCGCTTGCCCAGATGCGTGTATTTGGCATGGCACGCCAGATGCTCAAAACCCGCTCGGCTTATTACGACGCGCTGAATCTGGCACAACGCAAACCGGTGCTTATGACTGACGGCAGCGGCATCGACACCACGGCGTGGGTGCGGTGGTTTGTGCAGGCATTTGCACTGGGTTGTGCCACTTCATCCGCGGTGGTACGCCAGGCTGTAGACAAAGCGGCGTTTCGGCTACAGGCTGCCCAGTGTGCTCTGAACATGCGTCAACTTAAAGTGCTGAACCGTTTGCTCGACGCGGGCAACACCGAGCTGGGTGGCGGGTTTTTGGGCGGCATGAGCACCGACAAATACGCCAAGATCACTGGCGCATCCAAGCCCACCGCCACCCGTGACCTGACGGACATGTTGGCCAAAGGGCTGTTGCAAGTGCAAGGTGTCGGCAAAGCCACGCGCTATGCGGTCAACGTGCCGGACTGGAATCAAAGCGCTACCCCGGATCAAGCTGGTCCACTGCTACCAGGCGAGTAAGCTGACGGGGGTCAAGAACTTTGTGACGCGCACACTGGCCTGGCAATGCGGCCACCCGCTTTGGCGGCGAGATGGCAAACTCCTGAACAGCCATCGACTACCATCCTCACAATTCAACTTCGCCCCAAGCCGGGCCTCAACGGAGAAAACGATGTTCAGTCATGTGATGGTTGGTGTGAATGACCTTGAGGTCTCAAGGAGGTTTTATGACGCGCTCCTGGGCACGCTGGGCATTGGCCCAGGTGTAGCGAACAAGGAGCGCTATTTTTATCGCAGCCCCACCGGCACCTTCGGCATCACCAAGCCCATCAATGGCCAGCCCGCGACCCACGGCAATGGCAGCACCCTCGGGTTTGCTGCGCAGTCACCCGAGCTTGCCGATGCCTTCCATGCGGCAGGCGTGGCCAATGGCGGCACCACCTGCGAAGACCCGCCGGGCTGGCGCGAAGGCGCGGCCGGCAAGCTCTATCTGGCGTATCTGCGCGACCCCGACGGCAACAAGATCTGCGCGCTGCATCGTCCCGCCAAGTAGGACGCGTGGCGCCTGAGACCGGTGCGTTCA
>CAZZLB010000290.1:0-4490 GCA_964654655.1 uncultured Rhodoferax sp.
GACAACATTGCCACGGCCGACCGCATGCAGACCACCGCCGGCTCGCTGGCGCTGATGGGTGCCATCGCCGTCAAGGATGCGTTCCTAGTGCAAAAGTTGCGCGATGCGGGCGCCGTCATCCTCGGTAAAACCAACCTGTCCGAATGGGCCAATATCCGCTCAACCCGGTCCACCAGCGGCTGGAGCGCGCGCGGTGGTTTGACCAAAAGCCCGTATGCACTGGACCGCAATACCAGTGGCTCAAGTTCCGGCTCCGCCTCCAGCATGGCGGCAAGCCTTGCCGCCCTGGCCGTCGGCACCGAGACGGATGGCTCCATTACCTCGCCAGCGTCTCTTGCCAGCCTGGTGGGCATCAAACCGACGGTGGGCCTGGTCAGTCGCGCCGGCATCATTCCGATTGCGCCTTCGCAAGACACGGCAGGCCCCATGACCCGCAGCGTGGCCGATGCAGCCGCCCTGCTCACCGTATTGGCGGGCACGGATGCGCAAGACCCTGCAACCCGCGATGCCGACCAGCATCAGCACGACTACACCCGTTTCCTGGATCTCAATGGACTCAGGGGCAAACGTGTCGGCGTTGTGCGCGGTCAGTTCAACGGGCAAAGCGATCTGGTAGCCGGTGTGGTGGACGCCGAACTGGCGGTGTTGAAATCGCAAGGTGCCGTTCTGGTTGAAGTGACAGAAATCCCCGATACCGCCAAATACGCAGATTCGGAACTGACGGTGCTGCTGTTTGAATTGAAGGCCAGTCTGCCCAGGTATCTGGCTACCTATTCCCCTGCATCGTCCATCAAATCACTGGCGGATGTGATCGCCTTCAACCAGAAAAACAGCGCCAAAGAAATGTCCTACTTTGGGCAGGAGCTCTTTGCCAGTGCACAGGCGAAAGGCGATCTCGACAGCCAGGAATACAAGGACGCGCTAGCCAACAACCTGAAGTTTTCGCGGGAGCAGGGCATCGACAAGGTGCTGGCAGAAAATCAGCTGGACGCATTGGTCGCCCCGACGGGCGAGCTGGCGTGGTTGACCGACCTCATCCACGGCGATGCATCCGGCAACAGTTTCACCACGCCCGCCGCCGTTGCTGGCTATCCGCATATCACGGTGCCTGCAGGATTTGTCAAAGGCCTCCCGTGTGGCATTTCTTTTGTCGGCAAGGCGTGGAGTGAACCGACGCTGATTGCCATGGCCTATGCCTATGAGCAAGCATCCCGAAGGCGTCGACCACCCGGCTATGTTCGCACCGTCAATCCGCCTTGATCCTCAAATGCCGGCATGTTCTTTTTCGCATCCGGCCTGCTTGACGCCAAGTTTTCTGCTGGTCCGAGATTTTGTGACTCAGGCCACAAACACCCTTGCCTTGCGCGGTGTCAACAGCACCGTGTCATCGGTCTTCAAACCCAGCGCATGAAATTGTTGTGCAGGAATCTGGGCCTCAATCAGTTCGCCATTGCCGGCGGAAGCGTCCAGCGGTAGCAACTCCAGACGTGCAATCGGCCCGACCACGATGGCGCGCGTGAGGCGTGCGACGATGCCGCTGGCTGCTCCGGTGTTCGGGCTATCCGGTGTGTAGCGCTCCACCTCCAGGTCGTGCGGTCGCACGTAGGCAAAGGCCTTTGCATCCTGCACGTCGCCGTGCTCGGGTGTGGACAGACGCAGGCCGTCATGGTTCTCGCCGATCAGCATTTCGCCCTCGTGGGCGCGACCGTGAAACAGGTTCACGTCACCCAGGAAGCCATAAACAAAGCGGCTTGCCGGATGGTCCCAGACTTCCTGCGGCGAGCCAATCTGCTCCACCACGCCGCTGTTCATCAGCACCACACGGTCCGCCACTTCCAGCGCTTCTTCCTGATCGTGCGTTACGAAGATGCTGGTCACATGCAGGTCGTCGTGCAGGCGGCGCAGCCAGCGCCGCAACTCCTTGCGCACTTTGGCGTCGAGCGCGCCAAAGGGCTCGTCCAGCAGCAGCACCTTGGGCTCCACCGCCAGCGCGCGGGCCAGCGCAATACGCTGACGCTGGCCACCCGAGAGCTGTGCCGGATAACGATCTGCCAGCCAGTCGAGTTGCACCAGACCGAGCAGATCATGAACCTTCTCTTTGATCTTGCTTTCGCTGGGGCGGCTGCTACGCGGCTTCATGCGCAGACCAAAAGCCACGTTGTCAAAAACACTCATGTGGCGAAACAGCGCGTAATGCTGAAACACGAAGCCGACATTGCGCTCACGCACATGCACATCGGTGGTGTCTTCGCCGCTGAACAGGATGCTGCCGCTGTCGGCTGTTTCCAGCCCGGCAATGATGCGCAGCAGCGTGGTCTTGCCGCAGCCCGAGGGCCCGAGCAGCGCGACGAGTTCGCCCGAGTTGATATCCAGTGACACATCACGCAAGGCGTGAAAGTTGCCAAAGGCTTTGCTGACGTTGCGGATTGCGATGCTCATGCTGTGTGAACTAATTTGGGTTTTCCGGAGGTAACAGGGCGGCGGCTTTCTGCTCGCGCTCGAACTGCCATTCGACGACCGACTTGATGACCAGGGTCAGCAGTGCGAGCAATGCCAGCAGCGAGGCCACGGCAAAGGCCGCGACCGACTGGTATTCGTTGTACAGAATTTCCACATGCAGCGGCATGGTGTTGGTCTGGCCCCGGATGTGACCCGACACCACCGAGACCGCGCCAAATTCACCCATGGCGCGGGCGTTGCACAGAATCACACCGTACACCAGCCCCCACTTGATGTTGGGCAGCGTCACATGCCAGAAAGTCTGCCAGCCGCTGGCGCCCAGCACCATCGCTGCCTGTTCTTCCTCTGTGCCCTGTGACTGCATCAGGGGAATCAGCTCGCGAGCAATAAACGGAAAGGTGACAAAGATGGTGGCCAGCACAATGCCCGGCACCGCAAAGATGATTTTGACGTCGTGCGCCTGCAGCCAAGGGCCAATCCAGCCGTGGGCGCCGAACAGCAGCACATAAACCAGACCTGCCACCACCGGCGAAACTGAAAACGGCAAGTCCACCAGCGTGGTCAGGAAGGCCTTGCCGCGAAACTCGAACTTGGCGATAGCCCAGGCCGCAGCCACGCCAAACAGCAGGTTGAGTGGCACGGCAATCGCCGCCGTGACGAGGGTCAGACGGATTGCCGTCCACGCGTCGGGTTCCCTGAGTGCCTCCAGATAAGCGCCAAAGCCCTTGCGCAGCGCCTCCGTGAACACAGCGGCCAACGGCAGCACGAGAAACAGAAAGATGAAGCCCAGAGCGAGCGAGATCAAAGTCCAGCGCACCCACGCCGGCTCTGTTGTCCCTGCCTTCGTGCGGCGCACGGCTTGCGCACTGCTCATGATGCAGCCCCCGAGCGCCGGCGTTGCCACGCTTGCAGTGCGTTGATGACCAGCAGCAGGATGAATGAGATGCCCAGCATCACCACCGCTACGGCCGTGGCGCCGGCATAGTCGTACTGCTCCAGCTTGCCAATGATGATCAACGGTGTGATCTCGGAAATCATCGGCATGTTGCCGGCGATGAAGATGACCGAGCCGTATTCGCCGATGGCGCGAGCAAAAGCCATGGCAAAGCCTGTCAGCAGTGCCGGCGCAATGGTCGGGAAGATGACGTGGCGAAAGGTCTGCCAGCGTGTCGCACCCAGGCAGGTGGCGGCTTCTTCAAGTTCCTTCTCGGCATCTTCAAGCACCGGTTGCACGGTGCGCACGACAAACGGCAGGCCAATGAAGATGAGCGCAATCACGATGCCATTGCGGTTGAAGGCCAGCTTGATACCTTGGGGCTCCAGCAGTTGGCCAACCCAGCCATTGCCCGCCAGCAGCGCGGTCAGGGCAATGCCGGCCACGGCCGTGGGCAGCGCAAACGGCAAATCGACCAAGGCGTCGATGATCTTCTTGCCTGGAAACGGGTAGCGCACCAGCACCCAGGCCACCAGCAGACCGAAGAAGACATTCACCACGGCCGCAATGAATGAGGCACCAAAAGTCAGCTGGTACGAGGCCAGAACGCGCGGACTGGCCACGGCCGTCCAGAACTGATCCCAACTCAGTGTGAAGGTCTTGAATACCAGCGCGGACAGGGGAATCAGCACAATCAGGCTCAGGTACAGGATCGCGTAGCCCAGAGTCAGTCCAAAGCCCGGCAGCACGCGCCGTGTCGGCCGCTTGCCAATAGCAGACATGCTCGCGTCCGTCATTGCGAGCGCAGCGCGGCAATCCATGTCTTCGGCTCGCCACCATGGATCGCCGCGGCCTTCGGCCTCGCGATGTCGAGTTGAGTTTGCTTCCGAAATTTACTCATTGACTACCTGACGGTGTAGAGCTTGTCGAATTGCCCGCCGTCATTGAAGTGAACTTTCTGTGCTTCCGAGAGCGAACCAAAGTACTCAGCCACCGTGAACAACTGGATCGGCTTGAACGTGCTGGCGTACTTTTTCAGGATCGCGGCAGAGCGCGGGCGCAGTGCGTGTTTGGCGGCAATTTCCTGGGCCTCGTC
>CAZZLB010000291.1:0-4490 GCA_964654655.1 uncultured Rhodoferax sp.
TGTTTTACCTGGAGCAGGCCGATCACCTGCTGGTGATTCGACTGGTTCACATGAGCCGGGATATACCGGCAACGCTACAGAGTCCCGCAGAATGACCCTCTCCACCCTGGGCCTGGAACTCAACTGGACTGGCAAAGCCGCCGCCCAGCGCGTGGCTCGCCAGACGCCTTTTCATGCTCTGGAACCCGTCAGTTCGCACGGTGCAGCGGGTAGCGGCAACCTGCTGGTGCAGGGCGACAACCTGCTCGCGCTCAAAAGCCTGCTGCCCTTCTACAAGGGCCGCGTCAAGTGCATCTTTATCGACCCGCCCTACAACACCGGCAGCGCGTTTGAGCATTACGACGACAAATTGCAACACTCGCAATGGCTCAGCATGATGCTACCCCGCCTCGAACTGCTGAAAGACCTCTTGAAAACGGACGGCAGTATCTGGGTGACCATTGACGACAACGAAGGGCATTACCTCAAAGTGCTAATGGATGAGGTGTTTGGGCGGGAGAATTTTGTAACCTCTTTCGAATGGCAAAAAACTCTCACCCGCCGTAACGACGCAAAGGTTGTATCAGAGGCGCATGACCATGTATTCTTGTACGCGCTCAACGCTGGTCAAATCAGTCTGAACCGGCAAGGTAGCGACGAGCGCCAGCGTGCAACGTACAAAAACCGCGACAAAGACCCCAGGGGCGACTGGCTCGCAATCCCCTTTCACGCTCCAAACATTCGTCCGAACCTCACATATCCAATCACTACGCCAGGAGGCAACGTATTAATGCCCCCGGCTGGCCGGTGCTGGAGTACGACCAAGGAGAAATTTGAAGAGTTGCAGGCGGACAATCGTGTCTATTTTGGGCGAGACGGAAACGGAATGGCCCAGCGGAAAAAGTTTTGGTCTGAATCCGCCCAGACAGTTGTTCCATGGACTTGGTGGCCCTATGACGAAGTCGGTGAAAACCGAGAAGCGACTCGCGAAGCCAAAGAGTTGCTGGGCGATTCAATTAATGGAATTTTCTCAACGCCGAAGCCTGAACGCCTTATCCAGCGCATTTTGGAGCTTGCAACCAAGCCCAAGGACCTCGTCCTCGACAGCTTCCTAGGCTCCGGCACCACCGCTGCCGTGGCGCACAAAATGGGGCGCCGCTGGATAGGTATTGAAATGGGTGAGCACGCGCAGACCCACTGCCTGCCGCGTCTGCAAAAAGTAATCGACGGTGAACAAGGTGGTATCAGCACGGCAGTGGACTGGAAGGGCGGCGGCGGTTTTCAGTTCATGCGCCTGGGTCCCGCCATCTTCACTCCGCAACGGCGCATTGCGCCCGACGTGAGTTTTGCGGCGCTGGCGGCGCTGGTCTGGCATGTAGAGACCGGGCAACCCGCAGCGCACGCGCTATCCGCAGCGCTGCTGGGCGTGCACCAGGGCACAGCCTGCTACCTGCTCTTCAACGGCGTGTTGGGTGACAAACGGCCCGAAGCCGGTAACGTACTGACCGAGTCGGTGTACCAGCACCTGATGGCCAAGCATCCGCACGTGGGGTTGATGGTGGTCTACGGCGAGGCCACGCAAATGGGACCGGCGCGACGCGCCGCTTTGGGCATTACTTTCAAGCAGTTGCCCTATGACTTGAAGCAACTGCAAGCCCAAACCGGAGCGGCATTGTGAGCAGCCTGACCCTCAAGAAATACCAAACCGAAGCCCTGGACGCGCTCGAATCGTTTCTACAGGCGGCCACCGATGGTGACCTCGCGCACGCCTATGCACAGGTACTGGCAGGCCAGCAGCGGCGCGTCAACCAGACCGCTGCTGACGGTGGCGAAGCACCCTACCGCGATTCGTTCAGCCAGGCGGAGGGAGCCAGTGCTGGCGTACCCCATGTCTGCCTGCGCATACCGACCGGCGGCGGTAAGACCGTGCTGGGCGCGCACGCCATAGCACGGGTGGCAGGCACGCTTGGGCCGCGCCAGATCTGGGGCAATCGCCCGGTGGTGCTGTGGCTCACGCCCACGGACATGATTCGCCGCCAGACGCTTGACGCCTTGCAGCAGCCTGACCATCCTTACGCGCTGGCATTGACTGAACATTTTGGCGCTGAGGTAACGGTTCTGGAACTGGAACAATTCGCCAGCCTGTCGCCCGAGGACTGGGGCCACAAAACGGTGGTCCTGGTGGCGACGATTCAAACCTTTCGCATCAACAGCACGCAACTGCGACAAGCCTACAGTTTTGACGACGCGCTGCCCCGGCACTTCAAGCGATTGGCGGTGGCGGCGCCGCAAGCGCTGGTGGGACTGGAACTGTTGACCGCTGCCGATGTGCATCGCTACCCCGGTGACCCATTGACGGCGGCAGATATTGGTAGCCCGAAGGCGTCGCTGGCAAACCTTTTGTATGTCTTGCAACCCGTTGTCATCGTGGATGAAGCGCACAACGCGCAGACCGATACAAGCTTCAGGACACTGGCGCGCTTTAACCCGGCCTGCATCATCGAACTGACCGCCACGCCACTGCCCGGCACCAACGTGCTGCACCGGGTCAGTGCTTGGGAGCTTAAGCAGGCAGACATGATCAAGCTGCCGGTCGTGCTGGTACACCATCAGGGTGACTGGCAAAGCGTGGTCCGCGACGCCCGCCTGCAACGTGAGAAGCTCGAAGCGCTGGCGCAGATGGAGCCGCAGCCCATTCGCCCCATCATGCTGCTACAGGCGCAGGATATTTCAGGCTCCGTAACGCCGGAGGTGCTAAAGAAGCACCTGCTTGAACAGGAGAAAATTCCGGCTGACCAGATCGCTATTGCCACCGGAAAGGTCAAGGAGCTGATCGGTGTAAACCTGATGGACCGGTTGTGCCCGATTCGTTACGTTATCACGGTAGAGGCGCTCAAGGAAGGCTGGGACTGCCCGTTCGCCTACATCCTGTGCTCGCTGCAAAGCGTTCGCAGCGGCAAGGATGTGGAGCAGTTGCTCGGGCGCGTGCTGCGCATGCCCTACGCGCGTAGGTGCGTGAACGACGACTTGAACCGGGCCTGGGCATTTGTGGTGTCGCAAGATTTCCAGACCGAAGCTCTGGCGCTGCGTGACAAGATGGTTCAAAGCATGGGCTTTGACGCCATGGAAGCGGCCCAAGCCATATTGCCAACCACGCCGTCTTTGTTCGACCCCGGCCTGCCGCTGTTCAATCAGACCGAAACGCGGCCGACCGACTTGGTCATCACCTTGCCAGCCTCGCTGGACATGAGTCAGGTTCCTCTGCCGACTGCCGCCCGCATGATCCATCAGGGCGAGTTTGTGCAGGTGATTTGTCGCAGCGAGGTGAGTGCCGATGAAGCCGCAGCCATGGTATCCGCACTGCCCAAGGCGCACCGCGAACGTGTGACGAGGGAGTTTTCGGACCACAGCGCCATGCTGGTCATGCTACAGGCACCCAGCACGCGCCGTCTGCCATTTGCGGCCTTGCCGCAACTGGTGATCGAGTTTGACGGTGTCTGGCAGTTGGTGGAAAGCCAAACCCTCGCCAACATTGCCGGCTTCTCGCTGTTGGCGGAGACGGTGAACAGTCTTCCGGCCTACAGCCCGCAGGAAAACGCCCAGATCGCGACACTGGACACTTCTGCTCGGCGGCACATCGAGATCGAACTGAGCTCCCAGCAACTGACGCTCGATGGCGTCAAAACCACCATTGCTGAGGTGGATCTGATCGGATGGCTAGCGGACGAAGTACGTACCGAATACACGGTAGCCGGCGAACTTGACGGCTACCTGGCTCGGGTGCTGCTACACCTGCAGCGCGATGCAGGACACACCCTGACCGGCTTGGTGCGACATCAGCACGAGTTGGCGCGTGCCGTGTCTGCCGATATTGCGATCCGGACGGCCAATGCCCGCAAAAGGGGCTTTGCTGCGGCGCTCTCGCTTGACATGTTCAGCGAGCCGGGAAATGAGACAGGTTTTCGGCATGAGTTCCACTTTCACCCGGATCGCTACCCGGCGCGACCGCCCTATTACCAAGGCAGCGTGCGTTTCAAAAAACACTACTACCCACTGATTCACGACTTGAGAGACGGTGGTGAAGAATGGCAATGTGCTATCGCCATTGAAAACTTGCCTGAGGTGGAAAAGTGGGTTCGCAACATTTCGCAAGACCGCGTCAACTCGTTTTGGTTACCGACCTCAAGCGACTACTACTACCCTGACTTCGTCTGTGAGTTGAAGGATGGCCGTGTAATGGTTGTTGAATACAAAGGCGGTGATCGGTTGGATGGCAGCGACGCAACGGAGAAGGCACGCATCGGCGAACGATGGGCGGCGACGAGCAAGGATAGGCGATGCATCTTCGTTCAAGTCAGCAAGGCAGACCCTTTGAAGCGCAGTCTTGAAAAGCAAATGAAAGATGCACTCAACGGAGTCGCTGGCCTTTGATTTTCTTATTGAACCGCTAACGTCCATGCCCCGCTTCTACTGCCCCACTCCCCTAGTCACTGGAGAGACGCTTGGCCTGC
>CAZZLB010000292.1:0-4482 GCA_964654655.1 uncultured Rhodoferax sp.
AAAGCAGCTCTGTTAAGCCTGGTACTCGGCTTGTTGCGTCTTGCGGGCGTCTTCCCTTTCCACTGTCTTCATCATGGAAGACGGACCTGTATCGGCCTTCTTCTTGGCAACAGTCAAATGCCGCAGGACAGCATCATTGAACTTGAACGCGTGTTCCAGCTCTACCATCACAGCCTGATCGGCTTCAATGTTGATGCAAAGATAGTGAGCTTTGGCCAGCTTGTTGATCATGTAGACCATCTGGCGACGGCCCCAGTCCTCGACACGATGCACTTTGCCGCCGCCGGCAGTGATCATGCCCTTGTAACGTTCCAGCATGGCGGGAACCTGCTCGCTCTGATCCGGATGAATCATGAGAATAATTTCATAGTGACGCATTGACTCTCCTTGTGGATAGCCCGAAGCCGGGCAGAAAAGCCACCCTCAGCGTCTAAGTGAGGTGTGGCAAGGTGAACCAGGAATTATAACCGAACGGCGCCGGAAACGGATGTGCCCGTATCGAGTGTCGCTGCAGTGCGCGACATCCAGCTCACGATCATGATGACGGCGGTGCCCGCCAGTATGCCAAACACGCCGGCTGAAACCGGCAAGATCCCAAACCACAGGCCGCTGCCGGTCAGGCCCAGAGCCGATCTGACAGTTGGCGAGTTGATCGCAATGTAGTAGATAGTCAATCCCAGACCCGTCACCATGCCAGCAATGGCAGCTGTTGCCGTCGTCCTGCGCCAGAAGATTCCAAGCACCATCGCTGGCACAAACGCAGCCCCTGCAAGCGAAAAAGAGGCAGAGACGAGATAAAGAATATCTGCCGGACGTTGTGCCGCTGCATAGGCAGCCACCAATGCCACCACCAGCAAGACAAACTTCGACAGCATCACCCGTCGCACCGCCCCGGCGGGATCACTCTCTCCGCGAAAGAAAAAATCATGCGCCAAGGCATTGCCGATCGTAAGCAGCAGACCGTCCGCCGTGGACAAGGCGGCAGCCAGCCCACCCGCTGCGACCAGACCCGAAACCACGTAGGGCATACCACCCAACTCGGGTGTCACCAGCATCACGATGTCCGCGCCAAGTTTGAGCTCGGAGAACTGGAGAATATGGTCACCATTGACATCGCTGACCGCAATCAGGGTCGGATCCACCTTGGCCCACTGTGCAATCCAGACCGGCAGTGAATCGAAATTTTGCCCCACCAGGTGACTCATGACTTCAAATTTCACGAGCACCGCCAGGGCTGGCGCCGAGAGATACAGCAGTGCGATGAAGAACAGTGACCAGGCAACCGAGGTCCTGGCCTCGGCCACGGTACGCGTGGTAAAGAAACGGGTCAGCAAATGCGGTAGACCAACCGTGCCCACCATCAGACAAAACGTCAGTGCCAAAAAGTTGCGCCGCGAGAGTTCAAATGCCTGCGTTTCGTCCGCGCTTCCACCTGGATCACCTGCAAATGGCTTTACATGCACCGGCATGCCACCCAATGGTTTGGCACGCTCCTGGTTTTCCTGCATGGCTCGACTCCAGCGCTCACGTGCCGTGATTGGATCCTTGGGCAGCGCAGCAAGTTCACGCCGCGCCAGAACGACGACCGATTCATCGGCATGGCGCTCATTGAGCAAGCCAATGCGCTCCCGCAACTCCTTGCGCTCTGCCTCCAGGGCCGCCTCAACGTTCTGCAACTTCCGCTCAAAATCGCGGGCACGCCGCGCATATTCGTGCGTCACCTCCAGTTCCGCCGGTGACGCCAGCAACTGCCTTTCCAGCGCCGTGATTTTCTGCAGTTGCTGACCGTAAACAAACGGTGCCAAAGGATTCCCCAGCTGCTGATAAGCGAGCCAGGAAACGGGTATCAAAAAGGCCAGGATCAAGACAACATACTGGGTCACCTGGGTCCAGGTCACGGCTCTCATGCCACCCAGAAACGAGCAAACCAGCACGCCACCCAGGCCCAGCAGAATACCAATTTCAAATTGCACCCCAGTGAGACGCGAGGCGATGAGTCCAACGCCGTAGATCTGTGCCACGACGTAAGTGAAAGAACACAGTACTGCCGAGAATGCAGCAATCATTCGTGGCCAAGTTCCACCGTAACGCAGACCAAAATAGTCGGGCACCGTATACAGGCCAAGTTTTCGCAAATAGGGTGCCACCAGCAGCGCGAGCAAGCAGAAGCCGCCGGTCCAGCCAAGCACATAAACCAGACCGCCGGGTTGCGCAGGCGTGCCGGAAAAGCCCTGCAGATAGAGCCCCCCAGCCATGCTGATGAACGATGCAGCGCTCATCCAGTCCGCAGCAGTCGCCATGCCGTTATAAAGCGCAGGAATATTGCGCCCCGCCACGTAGTACTCGGCCGCATCCGAGGTGCGGCCGTAGATGCCAATGGCCGCGTACAGGCTCACCGTAGCGATCAGGAAGGTGGCTCCAACCCAGGATTTCTTCAATCCCCACCTCTCGGCCAACGCCAGCGCCACCAGAAACAGCAACAGGCAAACGACGTAGAGTAAAAACTTGCGATGCAATCGCCGCTTGTAGGCTGTGTACTGCGGGTCGGGGCCGGAAGTCCCGTGCCCTTCGCGCCGGTTCGCCAGCCAGGCAAAAACCGCCACGATGGCGATGAAGACAAAGACAGCGCCCTGCGCCGCAAACCAGTAGCCCAGCGGCCAGCCGTTGACGATCATCTGCAGATCATTGGCAAAGAACACGACGCCGAAAGACGCCGCAAACCAGAGTGCCAGAAGCCCGCCCTGCAGACGAAAACCGGCCGTCATATTTATTTCGCGGCCAACCTTTGCCAGGTCGTGATCACGGAGTCCGGGTTAAGCGAGATGGAAGAAATTCCCTCGGCCGTCAACCACTCGGCGAAGTCGGGATGGTCGCTCGGACCCTGCCCGCAGATACCGATGTACTTGCCCTGTGATCTACAGGCAGAAATGGCAAGCTTGATCAGCGCCGTCACTGCCGGGTCGCGCTCGTCAAAATCGGCGGCCAACAACTCCAGACCGGAATCCCGATCCAATCCCAGGGTGAGTTGGGTCAGGTCATTGGAGCCAATCGAAAATCCGTCAAAGTACTGCAGGAATTCCTTGGCCAGAATGGCATTGCTCGGAACTTCGCACATCATGATGATGCGCAAACCGTTTTCGCCACGCTTGAGGCCCTGCGCCGCCATCAGTTCAGTCACCTTCCTGGCTTGATTCACGGTGCGGACAAAGGGCACCATGATCTCTACGTTTGTCAAACCCATGTCATTCCGAACGCGTTTGAGCGCCTCGCACTCCATCGCAAACGCGGCACCAAAATCAGCGCTGACGTAGCGAGCGGCACCGCGAAAACCGAGCATTGGATTTTCTTCCTCGGGCTCGTAGCGACTGCCACCCACCAACTTGCGGTACTCATTGCTCTTGAAGTCGGACAGCCGAACGATCACCGGCTTGGGCCAGAACGCAGCGCCAATCGTCGCCACTCCCTCGGCCACACGGTCAACGAAAAAAGCGCGCGGTGATGCATGTCCCCGCGCCACCGATTCCACCGCTTTCTTCAGGTCGACATCAATATTGGGGTAATCAAGAATCGCCTTCGGATGCACGCCGATATTGTTGTTGATGATGAATTCCAGCCGCGCCAGACCGACACCTGCGTTGGGTAGCTGGCAAAAATCAAACGCCAACTGCGGGTTGCCCACATTCATCATGATCTTGACACCAATCCCGGGCATCACCCCGCGTTGCACTTCGGTCACTTCGGTTTCCAGCAAACCGTCATAAATGAAACCGGTGTCACCCTCCGCGCAACTCACCGTCACCAGCATGCCTTCCTTGAGGACATCGGTCGCATCGCCACAACCAACGACAGCCGGGATTCCCAATTCACGCGCGATGATGGCGGCGTGACACGTCCTCCCACCGCGGTTGGTCACGATCGCTGCGGCACGCTTCATCACGGGTTCCCAGTTGGGGTCCGTCATGTCGGTCACCAGCACATCACCAGGCTGAACCTTGTCCATCTCGGCGATGTTGTGCACGATGCGCACCGGGCCTGTGCCAATCTTCTGTCCGATGGCTCGCCCCTCGACGATCACTGCACTCTTGCCCTTGAGCTTGTAGCGGTATTCGAGCTTGCCGGTGGCCTGACTTTTCACCGTCTCAGGGCGTGCCTGCAAAATGTAAAGCTCGCCATCGATGCCGTCTTTGCCCCACTCAATGTCCATGGCGCGGCCATAGTGTTGCTCGATCACCAGGGCGTATTGGGCCAACTTTTCAACCTCGGCGTCGGTCAGGGAATAGCGATTGCGCTGCTCAGTCGGAACATCAACGGTTTTCACAAGCGCGCCACTGGCTGCTTTTTCGTCTGCTGTCGTGAATCGCATCTGGATCAGTTTGGAGCCTAAGGAGCGACTGATGACGGCGCGCTTGCCGGCCCTGAGCATGGGTTTGTGAACATGAAATTCGTCGGGATTCACTGCACCCTGCACCACCGTTTCGCCCA
>CAZZLB010000293.1:0-4467 GCA_964654655.1 uncultured Rhodoferax sp.
CAAGAAGACATCGTTTGTGGTGGTGGGCACCGAGGCGGGCAGCAAGCTGGAGCGCGCGCTGGAGCTCGGCGTGGCGGTGCTGGATGAACAAGGGTTGAGAGGATTGCTCGATGGCAGTGCGTGAGATTTTGCTTATGGGTGATGCACGGCTGCTGCGTTGCGCTCAGCCCGTCACTGCTTTTGACACCGATGAGTTGCATCTGCTGGTGAGCGACATGCTCGACACCATGCTGGCGGCCAACGGCGCCGGCCTGGCAGCACCACAGATCGGTGTCGACTTGCAACTGGTGATCTTTGGCACGGGCGAGCGTAACCCGCGCTACCCAGATGCACCGCCGGTGCCAAAGACGGTGCTGCTTAACCCGGTCATCACGCCCTTGGTCTCAGACGACCCTGGCGGAGCGCCGGTCGAACTGGAGGATTGGGAGGGTTGCCTCTCGGTGCCAGGCCTACGGGCGATGGTACCCCGTTTTGAGCGCGTCCGTTACACCGGATTTGACCAGTACGGTGACCCGATTGACCGGATGGTGGCGGGCTTTCATGCACGGGTGGTGCAACACGAATGTGACCATCTGATCGGCAGGCTGTATCCCACGCGCGTGCGTGACTTTAGTCGATTTGGCTTTACCAGCGTATTGTTTCCGGAGCTCCGCGAGGCCACGCAAGACTGAAAACGTTCTGTTCTGATTCCTTCGAGGCAGCAAACAGCCCGGGAATTTTCAGGAAGAGGGCAATTCAGTTACCATTATGCCAACTGTGGCCGCACCACCAGGGAGAGACAAGCATGGAAAGGGATACAACCATACCGTCAAGTTTGGCACCGATGGATTCTGGTTCGAAGCGAAAGCGACGGACCGGTGCACACCCGATCTTCTGGATCATGCTGGCGGCCGTGTTTCTGTTGTTTGTCATCTCTCTGACCAGGCGTTATTGAGAATCGAGCGTGATCGAAAACAATCCCAATTTCAAGGTAATCAATGCAGCTTTCCCGCACATTGGGAAGAAGCTCAAGCTGTTCTGGGGTTGCCCGGAGTTCAACACATTGATGAGTGACTTGCAAACCGATACGCGGGGCGGCAAGCGAGCCGGGTTTCCGGGGCCGGTACTCAACGCCCTGTTCATGCTGGCAATGGAACACGAAATGGCCTTCCCCCAACTGGTGCCCAAGCAAAACGATCAGTGGATAGCGACCCGCAAACGGTAATCGCTTCGCGTGTTCAGGGCTTCATGGCCCTTGCCACTTCCAGCCCCAATTCAATCACCGCCATGGCGTAATAGCTGCTCCAGTTGTAGCGAGTGATGGCATAGAAGTTTTCGGTACCGGCCACGTAAGTGGGCAGGGCCTCTCCGTTTTGCAGTTCAATCAAGGCCATCGGTCCTGTGTGTTGCAGGGCGTCACCTTCAAGCAGTACACCTTTGTTGACCAGTGCCGACACACTGAAAGTGGGCAGGATGTCACTGGTGAGCAGGCCGTCGAGATCGAGTTTGCTCTCATCAAAACGGACCGGGTAATGGGTAGGCATGCCGGGTTGCCAGTGGAAAGCCTTGAAATAGTTCGCAACCGAACCGATGGCGTCGGCAGGGCTGTTGAACAGGTCAATTCTGCTGTCGCCATCAAAGTCGACGGCGTACCTGATCCAACTCGACGGCATGAACTGGGCCAAGCCCATGGCTCCGGCGTAACTGCCAAGAGGCGTCAGCGGGTCAACGCCGGTACGATGCGTGAGGTTCAAAAACTGTTCCAGCTCCGCCCTGAAAAAGGTGCTTCGCTCCTGCGCTCGCGGGTGGTTGGCCGGAAAATCAAACGCCAGCGTGGCCAATGCGTCGATGACCCTGAATCCACCCATCTTCTGGCCGTAAATGGATTCGACGCCGATGATGCCGACAATGATCTCGGGCGGCACACCGGTCTGCTGCTGGGCGCGCTCCAGACTGTCCCGATTTTCCTGCCAGAATTTCACGCCGGCCTTGATCCGGATCGGTTCCACGAAGCGGCTGCGGTAGAGGCGCCAGTTTTTCGCGATGCCTGCTGCTGGCGGCAGGATCAGCTTGGCGATCTGCGGTGAATAGTGCGCCTGGGCAATGGCACGGTGCACCCACTCTGGATTCAAATCGCGTCGCATCGCCATGTCACTGGCCGCCGCCATGGCATCTTCACGCTGCGCGTAGGCCGGACCACTCGCCGCGCTTGACTCGATCGCCTTGCTAGCAGCCGGCTTTTTCTTGTGTCTGGGGGCAGCGTCGGCCGAATTGCCGAGGGCAGCACCGGCGAGCAATACCGCAAGAAGAAGGAGAGGCTGGGAAATCACTGGCGGCGCAACAATTGTTGAAGTTCTGCGCGCAGTGTAGCCAGCGCAGTGTCTTGCCGGCCCGGGCGTCCATAACGCTGCGCTTCGAGCCGCAGTAGCCACGACTGCAAGGCCAGCTTCGCGGGGTCGTCTGTCTTGCCCTGATCTTGCAATTGTTCAGCCAGTCGGCGCGGCGGACTGTTGGGTGCAACGGTCAGTCCGTTGGCTTGCAAATGCTGTGTTGCGCGGCTCAAGAGTGCAAGCCAGGGATCCTGGCGCGAGCGCTCCCACAGCGTCCAGGCTGCACCCGCGAGGCTGGCAAACACAAGGACGCCGATCAGCAGGTAGCTCAGGTCTTCCCAGCTGGGTGAAGAGAAGCCGATCTCGCGCAGCAGCGAAAATTGTTTGCCCTGCGTGTAGTTCAACACCCACTGGTTCCAGCCATTGTTGAGTGCTTCCCAGGTGGTCCGCAACTGCTGGGCCAGAGCCGGACTGACGCTGCCCAACAGTGCGCTGGCAAAGGCGCCGCGCGGGGCCACCAGTCGTTGCATGGTGCCGGTGCGCCCCGGCGCCACTGCGGCGGTGGGGTCAACCCGCAGCCATCCGCTGCCGGCCAGCCAGACCTCGGCCCACGCGTGAGCGTCGCTCTGGCGCACCACCAGGAAGCCATCGACCGGGTTGTACTCGCCACCCTGGTAACCCGTTACGACGCGTGCCGGGAGACCCAGGCTACGCATCAAAATCACGAAGCTCGAAGCAATGTGCTCGCAAAATCCCTCTTTGCGGTCAAACCAGAATTCGTCAGCGCTGTGCTGACCGTACACGCCGGGGTCCAGCGTATAGCGGTAGCCACCTTCGCGCAGGCGCGCCAGCGCGCCTGCGATCAGCGGCGCACCGACCGCGTTGGCGTAACGCGGGTCAGCTCGCATCTCACGCGCCAGCTGCGCGGTGCGCGGATTGGATCCGGCAGGCAGCGCCAGATCACGCTGCAACGTCGGCATCGGCTGCAGTGGCCCATAACTGAAATCGGGATAGCTGCGTGCCTGATAGCGCAGCAATTCCGTGATCGGGTGGTCAACCAGCCATTGCGCTTCCGGCGTCATGCGTACATCAAAGCCGCTGACCACGGGTTTGACGGGCGTGGCGTCCAGCAACAAGAGCCAGGGACGGCTGTTGGGTTCCAAGGTGACTTCGTATCGGAGTTCCGTTCCCCGCACCTCAAGATTGGCCGGCGTCTGCGGGCGATAGGGCAGGGTCTCTGGCGCGCGCCACTCGCGACCGTCAAAAATCGTCAACACCGGGCCGCGAAAGTACAGTGCTGAGTTGGCCGGTCTCGCTCCTTCAAAACGGATGCGCATGGCGATGCTGTCGTCAAGAGCCAGGTGAGCCATGGTGCCAACCGCCATGCTGGACGATAGCCCGCTGCGGCCGCTCATGGCGTCGCCCGGAATTCCCCATAGCGGCGCCACTCTGGGAAACAGCAGGAACAGCACAAGCATGATCGGCGCGCCTAGCAGCGCCATCAAGCCAGCGATTCTGCCAGCGTGCATCAGGGGCGGTTTGCCAACCGGCATGTGGGCGTTGACCAGGGCGCTCAGCAAGCCCAGCAGTGCCAGCAGCATGGCGCCTGCAGTCAGCAGCGACTGCGAATAGAAGAAGTTGGTGAGCAGGGTAAAGAAGCCCAGAAAGAACACCACAAAGGCATCGCGCCGGGCGCGCAACTCCAGCATCTTGAGCGCCAGCAGCACGACGATCAAGGTGACGCCGGCGTCGCGTCCGAACAGCGTCTTGTGGCTGAACAGGGTCGCTCCCACGGTGAGCGCCAGCAGGCCCAGCAGCCACCAGCGCGAGGGCAGGGGCCTGGCCATCACGGCAAGCGCGGCACGCCACAGCATCAGTGAGGCGGCAAGCAGACTGCACCACAACGGCAGATGAACCACTTGCGGCAGAACCACCCAGGCCGTGACCACGAGCAGGAACAGCGTATCGCGGGCGTCTCGCGGCAGTTTGTGCAGCCACATCAACATAAGGCGAGCGCCTCCAGACAACGCCTCTTGTGCGACTCGCCGCATCCCGGAGCAATCCGCACGCGGCCCAGGCGCAGGCCGTAGTCCAGACCCTGCTTCTCCGCTTGCAGCACCCAGGCGCACAGGCGCGACAGCTGTTGCTCCGGGTCGGC
>CAZZLB010000294.1:0-4466 GCA_964654655.1 uncultured Rhodoferax sp.
GCCAGGCCTGATTCGCCGGCGCGACCGGTGCGTCCGATGCGGTGGATGTGCACTTCGGGGTCGGGCGTGATGTCCACATTGATGACGGCCTCCAGCTGCGTGATGTCCAGGCCGCGTGAAGCGACATCGGTGGCAACCAGCACCGAGCAGCTCCGGTTGGAGAATTGGGCCAGTACCTGATCGCGCTCACGCTGCTCCAGTTCGCCATACAGCGCCAGCGCGCTGAAGCCTTGCGCTTGCAGGTAGGAGGCAAGCTCCTTGCAGCGCAGTTTGGTATTGCAGAACGCCAGTGTGCTGGCGGGTCGGAAGTGGTTCAGCAGCAGTGCGACGGCTTCGAGCCGGTTGGCGCGTGTCACTTCATAAAAGCGCTGTTCGATCAGACTATTGGCATGCTGCGCTTCGACCTGGATGGTCTGCGGCTCGCGCATGAACTGCTTCGCCAGCTTCTCGATGCCTTCAGGATAGGTGGCAGAAAAAAGCAGGGTTTGCCGAGTTGGCGGACATTGTTTGGCCACGGTGGCGATGTCTTCGAAGAAACCCATGTCGAGCATGCGGTCGGCTTCGTCCAGCACCAGGGTGTTGAGGGCGTCCAGCGTCAGGTAGCCGCGCTCCAGATGGTCCATGACGCGTCCCGGCGTACCCACCACGATGTGCGCGCCATGCTCCAGCGAAGCGCGCTGGCCGCGCAGCGCCACGCCGCCACACAGCGTGACCACCTTGATGTTTTCTTCGGCCCGTGCCAGACGCCGGATCTCGACGCTTACCTGATCGGCCAGTTCGCGCGTCGGGCACAGCACCAGAGCCTGCACGGCAAAACGGCGCGGGTTCAGCTTGTCCAGCAGCGCCAACGCAAAAGCGGCGGTTTTGCCGCTGCCAGTCTTGGCCTGCGCTATCAAATCCTTGCCGAGCAGTGCAGCGGGCAGACTGGCCGCCTGGATCGGCGTCATTTCCAGGTAGCCCAGTTGCACCAGATTGGCCAGCGTGGCCGGGTTCAGGGCCAGCGTATCGAACTTTGTTGTCATACCCGATTATCGGCAGAACAAATTCCTTGGCAGAATGCGGTATGGAAAACGCAAACAACACCGGGCAGCGCCTGACCGATCTCGAGATCAAGGCCAGCTTCCAGGAGGACTTGCTTGACGAGCTGAACCAGATCGTAGTGCGCCAGCAGCAGCAAATCGACCAGTTGATTCGCGAAATTGCTCACCTGCGGGAGGCCGGCGCCGATGGCGGCGTGGGCGCGAGCCGCAACCTGCGGGACGAAATGCCACCGCACTACTGAACCTCCTCATGACCCCACTCCACATTTCTACCGCTTTCGATTCCGGCGCCATCGAGGTGCTGAGCGCCGCCGACGCCAGCGACATCCAGCTCAACATCCGGCGCGACAACGCCAGCGAGTTTGCGCAGTGGTTTCACTTCTGCCTGCAGGGCGCTGTCGGTCTGGCCGTGACGCTGAAGTTTCTGAACGCTGGCGTCAGCGCTTACCCCAAGGGTTGGGACGGCTACCGCGTGGTGGCAAGCTACGACCGGCTCCACTGGTTTCGCATTGCCACGCGCTTTGATGGCGCGGTGATGCAAGCCGACATCACGCCGGAGACAAACAGCGTCTATTTCGCCTATTTTGAGCCCTACTCGCACGAGCGCCATCTGGACCTGATTGGCTCCGCGGCAGCGTCCGACCACGTTGAAGTACAGCATCTGGGTCAGACGCTGGACGGGCGCGACATGACGTTGCTGCGCATCACCGATGAAGCGAGCATCTTGCCGGATGCGCAGAAGAAAAAAATCTGGCTGATCGCGCGCCAGCATCCGGGCGAGGCCATGGCCGAGTGGTTTGTCGAGGGCTTTCTGGAGCGCTTGCTTGATGGCGATGATCCGGTGGCGCGCGTTCTGTTGGGCACGTGTGTTTTTCATGTGGTGCCCAATATGAACCCGGACGGCGCCGTGCGTGGCAATTTGCGCACCAACGCCGCCGGTGCCAATCTGAACCGCGAGTGGCAGAGCCCCAGTATCGAGAAGTCGCCCGAGGTCTTCTGGGTACGCAAGAAGATGATGGAGACAGGCGTCGATCTGAACCTTGACGCTCATGGTGACGAGAATCTGCCGTACAACTTCTGCGTCGGCACTGAAGGCCGGCCCGACTACTCGCCGCGCATGGCAGCGTTGGAGACGAGTTTCAAGAACACATGGTTGCAGACCTGCCCGGATTTTCAGACGGTGCAGGGCTATGCAAAGATAAAACCGGGTCAGGGCAATATGACTCTGGCCACCAACTGGGTCGGACAGAATTTTGATTGCCTGGCGTTTACCATCGAAATGCCGTTCAAGGACAACGCCAATCTGCCCGATGTGCTGACCGGCTGGA
The DNA here is from genome assembly GCA_964654655.1 of uncultured Rhodoferax sp. GTDB lineage: Bacteria > Pseudomonadota > Gammaproteobacteria > Burkholderiales > Burkholderiaceae_C > Rhodoferax. The sequence continues at coordinate 2,369 of CAZZLB010000294.1, forward strand.
GTGGCGAGCGCTCACGCAAGCTCGGAGCCAGTGTGCTGTTGCCGATTCTGGCGGTGCTGGATCAACTGCGGGATGCGCCATGACGGATGCCAGCAAGCCCGGTACCTTTCGCCGTGCCGCCGCACCAGCGCCCCGCGCCGCTGTCCCCGCCGGGCAGAGCAACACAGCGGCGTATGGCGAAGGCGGTACGCTGCGGCTGAACAAGCGCATGGCAGAGCTTGGCCTGGCCTCCAGGCGCGAGGCCGATGTCTGGATCGGCAAGGGCTGGGTCAAGGTCGACGGCAAAGTGGCCGAGATGGGCATGCAGGTGCGACCTGATGTGCGCATTGAAATAGCCAGGCAGGCCCAGGGCGAGCAGGCCAATCAGGTGACCATTCTGCTGAACAAACCGATGGGCATTGTCAGCGGTCAGGCCGAAGACGGGCACCAGCCGGCCATCACACTGATTCAGCCGCAGAATCGTTGGGCTGATGACAATGCGCGTTTTTTCTTCCATCCGCGCCAACTGCAGAGTCTGGTGCCGGCCGGGCGGCTTGACATCGATTCGATTGGTCTGCTGGTGCTGACGCAGGACGGCCGCGTGGCGCGCCAGTTGATCGGCGAAGACTCGCAGATGGAAAAGGAATACCTGGTGCGCGTCAGCTACACCGGTTTCAAAGAGCCCGATGGCGAGCCGGACCGGCTCTTGCAGATCAATGAAGGCGACCCGGTGACGACCAATGTACAGGCGGTTTTTCCGGCCGAAGGCTTGCAGCGTTTGCGCCATGGCCTGAGCCTGGATGGGCAGGCTTTGAAACCGGCCAGAATAGCGTGGCAGAACCCGGAGCAATTGCGCGTGGTGCTGACAGAAGGCAAGAAGCGCCAGATTCGTCGCATGTGCGAGCTGGTGGGGCTCAAGGTGGTAGGCCTCAAGCGCGTGCGCATCGGCAATGTGATGCTGGGAAACTTGCCGCTGGGGCAGTGGCGATATTTGGCGCCACATGAAAGGTTCTAAACACCTGTTACTTTGGAGATCATCATGTTTGCTTTGAAACAACTAGCCACCTGCCTCCTGCTGACCAGCGCCAGCATGGTTTTTGCCCAAGGCGCCAGTCCGGGCACGGTAAACGCGATCTGCAGCACCGATCAACCCTGGTGCGAACTTGCGGCCAAGGAGTTCACGCGCGCCACCGGCATCAAGGTGCTGCAGGCGCACAAGGCTACAGGGGAGGCCGCAGCGCAGTTGCGCGCCGAGGCAGCCAACCCCAAGACCGACATCTGGTGGGGCGGCACCGGCGACCCTTTTCTGCAGGCGGCGGAACAGGGGCTGCTTGAACCTTATCGCCCGATTTACCTGAACGACTTTCACAGCTGGAGCGTGCGCCAGTACGCGATGACGCAGAACATGGTGGGAGGCTTTTACACCTCGGCCATCGGCTTTGGCTGGAACACCGAGCTGCTGAAAAAGAAGAAGCTGCCCGAGCCCAAGTGCTGGTCAGACTTGATCAAGCCCGAGTACAAGGGTGACATCGAGATCTCGCACCCGGCGTCCAGTGGCACGGCCTACACCATTCTGGCCGGCCTGGTGCAGCTGATGGGCGAGGAGCAGGCTTTTGACTACATGAAGAAGCTGCACAAGAACATCAGCAACTACACACGCAGCGGCCAGGCTCAAGCGCCCAACGTGGCCAAGGGCGAAGTCGCCATTGGTGTGAGTTTCATCTTCGGCTTTGACGCCTGGCGCCATAACAAGTACCCGGTGAAAACGGTTGCACCGTGCGAGGGCACGAGCTACGAGGTCGGCGGCATTGCCATGGTCAAGGGCCAGCGCAACAGGGAAGCTGCCAAGCGCTATTACGACTGGCTGATGAGCCCGGCCGGGCAGGCCACGGGCGGTCAGGCCAACAGCTTGCAGGTGCCGGCCAACAAGACTTTCAAGCTCGACCCACGGATCCCGCTGCTCGACGATGTGCGTCTGATCAAGTACGACTTCGAGAAGTATGGCAAGGCGGCCGAGCGGCGTCGTTTGCTGGAGCGCTGGACCAAGGAAGTGGAATCGCTGCCGCGCTAGGCTGCCGCCACAGTGCATGAAGCATTTGCGGGCCACTGACCTGAGGGC
>CAZZLB010000295.1:0-4452 GCA_964654655.1 uncultured Rhodoferax sp.
CTATTGAGGATGCGTTTAATGTAGGGGTAAGGTTGATTAAAGAGAGAATAGGTTAATGGAAGCTCATTATGAATATATAGGCGACCTTCACACCAAGGTTAGCCTATATCTGACTATCCAAGATATGCACGACCTCCGTCTTACCGAAATATATTTCGGTGACATACAGCAAAAGCCTGGTTTTCTTAATGTTGTTCGTGACATGATTAAGGCTATACTTAAGGAGATAGATAAATAATGGGCGTTTATGACTCTTTTATAGGCCGGTGCGCTAAATGTGGCACTAAGATAGGAGTTCAAGTTAAAGAATTCGATTCTTGTTGTTCCTCTTTTAGAAAAGGAGACAGAGTGTGGCTTAACGAAGCTCCTGATAATTTTGAGATAGACGATAGACACGCATGTTTTTACTGCGGGTATGTGAACACTATAGTGGTAAAAGACAGGATATTCAGCGGATTCAAGAAAATAGGAGAATAGCTTTATGGATGAAAACACAACCTTAACAATAATAGGTATAGGGTTTTTCACGTTACTTGGTTGGCTATTTTATTTAGGAGCGAAGTATAGATAAGTGAGGACAATATAAAGAGTTTCACGTGATTAAATGGGGAGTATTCGATGACAAAGATCCGCTCAACCCTGGAAGCGTGGGGTTTCCGTGAACTAAATGTTATTCCTTGGTATAAGCCAGCGACAAAACAAGTTTTCTTCCAAATTAGAGACAACACACCTAAGCACCATACTTGGTTGGTGTTAATGGAATACACCGAAGAAACTATGTTTTCCTCTGTGTATGAAGGCTGTACATTTGTCAGGGAATTTATCGCCAACACAGACCCAAAACGGCTTATAAAGATAAAGATAGGAGACGAAGATTAGCAACGAAATCTGCTTACTGTTAGGAATACTGTTTGTGTTGTTTATTGCATGGGCTGTAACTTTTGAACAAGACAGATATTTAGATAAAGTAAGGAAATTTGATTTTAAAGATAGAGAAGATGACAGAATATTAATTTTAGAAACTGAAATAACAATGTTGTTTAATAAAATACAACAACTTCAGAGTAAATTTAATTCGGGTAAATCAGGGTATAAAAAGCAAAACTTAGCTCGTAAGATAAATAATTTCTGTAAGGAGTTAGAACGGTTACAAAAGAAGAGGATATTGTAATGCAAGCATATTACCAATACGGTAACTCGGAAGACGGAACTAAAATAAATTTATACCTTAACAAACAAGATATAGATGAAATGAGACAATATTTGGAGCGACTTAACTATGCCGACAGTATACAAAGCAAACTTATAGATTCGCTCTTAAAGGAGTTAGACGATAATGCCTGAGTGGTTCGATTTTAATTCTGCATGTATTGGTTATACCGTGGGAACAATTGTCGCCTTTCTTATCGTAAGGAAAATATCCAAAGGGAGTATGATATGAGCTTTGATGGCTATCAACCTGAACCGTCAGATGAACCCATGACTTCCCCGAAAGGTGGAAGCGGTGTGCCCCCACAACCAAGATACGAGTGCTGGTTCGATATATTAGATAAACTAGAATCTATTGAAAAAAGACTGTCGGCCCTTGAGAATAAAACACCTACCTATGTTCCACCTCCTGTATATGGGCCTATAACATATCAATGCCCTCATTGTGGGGTAGTATTACACGGCTCTGAATATCATGTCTGTGGAGATTTTACACACCTCATTACAGACGACCAGACTCATGAGGTTAAGTGAATGATAATAAAAGTTGAACATTTCCGGCATGGCCGAAAAGTCAGCCTGACATATAGAGATGCCAATGGTGGACTGATAAGCCACAGATACTCGCTACTGGAATATAAGCATGACGGCTCAAAGTTAGTCAGTTATCTTACGCCATCAGGTAGATATTTCAAGGGAAAACTATTTAAGGCCCACGAAAACTACGAGACAGCTTGGCGATTTATGTGGAGAACAGCCATGGGTGTAACATCATGAAAATATTAGTTGATAGAGAACTCATCGAAAAGGCAGCAACTTTTCTATCCTATGCTAATCTATACGATGGCACACTATCTGATAGAGACAGAGTTACTCTTATAGATACAACTCAAGAACTTGAAGAACTACTTATCGACAATTTTATTCCTATGACGTGGGCAATAATTGAGATTGAACCTATAGTTAAACGAGGCCAAGGGAAATACATTTCGAGTATTGAACATAAAGTCGTAGGTGTGTTTAATTCGCGTGATGAAGCAGAGAATTACATTAAACTTAACGATAAAAACCTTAGTTTATGTTGGATTGTAGAGGTGAAATAACAGTGAAGATATTAGTTGACGAGTTTGAATTAAACGAAGCGTTTGAACTTGTTTCAGACCTACGAAATCATATAACTAAAGACCATCCTGTTTGGTTTAAACTTCAACTCCAGAAAGCGTGTAACATCCTAGGTCCGATGTGGGCCGCCGGTGTAGATATGGGTAAAATATTAATTGAAAGGAGTTTAATAGAGAAAGCTGCTAAACTTCTTTGGAGTAGTCATCCTGGCGACGCAGAAGCAGCTAGAAAAATACTAGTTGACATCTTACAAGCCCCGGTTAACGTATGGAAATTTGTTCCTGGGAATACTCCTAACGGAGACATTACATATAAAGATAGAAGATGGGCAGATGAAGCAATACAGAAACATGACGATTCACAGATACCTGTTAGGTCAAAAGAGCAGAATATAAAAACTATTAAAGAAGCGTTAGCTCAAGATCCTGGGAAGATATCTATAAGCCCTATGCCCAAATCTCGGGCAGACCCACGTTGTGATGGCTGTGAATTTCAACATCCTTATGCTGAAAACCTTTCATGTGATATAGCAGCCGGTAAAGTATACTGTAACAGGGGAGTAACTCCTATCTATTATAAAGAAGGCAGGACTATACGATATCCTCCTAATCTTATGATATGTGATATGTATTATTTAAACAACGGTAAACTTGCTAAATTCGGGACAGAATGGAATCCTCCCTGCGCTCAGTATTGTATTCCTGAAGTAGAAAAAATAATGGAAAGAGAAGTCAGTAACCATCGTGCTATAATAGAGATACTAGATATGTTAGATAGCTCTTCTTGTAGCAGGGGATGGAATAGAACCACCGAATTACGAAGCAAAGTAAAAACATTAAAAGCTAAAATGATAGAGGGAGAAATTAAATGACACCAATTACGGTATACAAAGAAGATATTGAAAACGCTATAGAAAAATTAAATGGCTCAACTGCGAATGGAATTCTTCGAGCTATCAATATATTACAAAATATTCTTCTAGTTTCAACTGAGCCCGAATCTCATAATTTAAGTTACAATAATATTATCCCACCGCAAACGCAAACAATTGCGGAACTACAAGAACGTATTACTAAACTTGAGAAATTTGAATCTAATATCCCATATAGCACACACGAAAAAATAGGTAAACTATTGGATCAGGAATACGATAGAAAACAAGATATAATAGAGATACTAGATATGTTAATTTACACAGAAGCAGATTGGGTAAAAAGAAACGAATATGTAGGGGCTACTACATTAGGATCTTTAGCAACCCTCTTAAGAGATAGAATAATAAGGGAGAAATAACATGAGTGATAACTCCTATGAGCTTGTTAAATATCAAGCTAAGTGGGGAGAAAACTATATACTCGTAATTTACGATAATACTTATAACACCCTAAATATAAATATATGGAATAATTACTATACCATTAACTACCATATAGAATTAACGAGGAATACTCGAAAGTTACCAGAATTTAAACGATTTAATAATGACATACGAGCCAGAATTGGAACCGGTATACATATATGTACACAAACACCAGGATGTAATCTACCCCTCTATATAGCACAAGAAGACCGTCCTAACCCTTGGTGGAAACAACGCAGAAAGGTGTCTGTATCATGAACTGTCCCCATTGCGGAGAACCTTTAATATGGCACGACTTCGGCTGTGCAAATGCCCCTATTATGCAAGAAACAGATTGGCTTATAGATGTGCACAATCACCTTAACTTGGCACAACACGAGCTTATTCAATTTGAAGCAAACACGAATACCACAGAAGCGGATCGATTAATTCATTTAGCCATGGATAAAATAGATCTTGTAATTCAATTACTACGGGAGAAACAGAATGCAAGGAAGTAAAAAATTTATGCCAATTTTAGACCCGGAAAAAGAACTACCAATGTGTAGCAAATGTATCTATGCTTTTTCTGAAAGAAAAACACCAAAAAACCAAAACTCCCCAGATTACACTTGCTGGAGGTATCCGCCGAAAAATCGAGTTAATAATGGACAAGTCCTTACCTATGCCCCTGCAGTTGCCGGTGCACATAGTTGCGGGGAAGGATTGTGGTTTGTAGAAGGAGAAGGATCATTTCCTATGTCATATACAAACATCAGCAT
>CAZZLB010000296.1:0-4451 GCA_964654655.1 uncultured Rhodoferax sp.
GCTGGAATTCGAATTTTCTGTATTTCATTCAAACTCATTTCGGGATACGGATTAGCAGCACGCCGGGAAGATGGATCATATTCAGTACCATAAGGCCATGGCGGGTCAATCACTATCACATCAAATAAACTATTTGGAGCCTGAAAAGAATTACTTTCAATTTCTTTTACTTGCTCGACAATTTCTTTATGTCGCTGTTCCTTTTTTACTTCGTTTATCGCTTCGTTAACCGACATTTCCCCACTCTCAATTTTTGCTATCTTCTCCGGTGCTGCTTTCTCTACTGCTTTCACAGTGCGGATTATTCGATCTGATACATTCAGCATTCCAGCAGCAGCCGCCTGGGTTACCTCAAGCGGAAAATATTCCGCTTGAGATGTTATAGTATTTTGTCCTTCTCTAATACCACCGTGTTTCATATTCGCCAGCCGGCCGGCTATTACCGCGCGTTGGCTTTCACTCAAGTGTCTGCGCTTCAGGTTGTGTCGAATTACATATTCAAGAGCTTCTTTTTCATTGCCGTTAAATACGCGTTCGGAGTAGATCATACCTAATTCTTTTGCCGCTTTGTACCTGTTTCGTCCATCTAAAATTTTTCCATGAAAAAATATTATTGGCGCTCCTGGATCGTATCCATTTGTTTTCATATCATCGCAAAGCATGGAATATTCACCAGCGGTCATCATCGGAAATAAATTAGCATATTCATGTGCTTCAGTCATGTTCTTTCCCTGCTATTGAGCCTGTCGTCAAGAGTGTCAGAAGGTCTGCTTCCGTCACCCGTTTGTGATTTACATTTACCCAGCCATCTTCCGGCGATGTCTTTTCAAAGACGATCAAATAATGGCCTCTATACTCTGCTGGTCTCTCTCCCCTCAGGGTTTTCACAACTTTCCCTGATGCAGCTGACAGCATTTGACTAACTATGCTGTGTGTATCGGACTGAGCTATATCTGGCATTCGCCGGAACCTTTTTTCTTCGATCGTGATAAACCAGTTCTCGCGGTAGTTATGCCAGATATAGTCAAGGTTCTGAGCGGAGAAGTTCTGGCTTCCGATAACATGTTGATACTTCTTTCTAAGCCAGGTTCCAAACTCAGTACCGTGCTCATCCCGCCTTGCTACTGTCATGTTGAATTACTCACTCCGCCGCATATCCCATTCAATGACAGCCAATAAAACCATTGCAAAAACGAAAAACAGAATTCCCTGGGTGATAGTCATAATGTTTTATCCTTTTCGATAATGTACTTGCAGTATGGACAGTCCACCAATTCCTTGTTCCGGGTTGCGCGCTTCCAGTCTGCATTACATGCGGCTTTGAATTGAATACGCTCCCTGCGAACAGGAAAACGGAAACTGGTGATGTAGTGGATAGTCTCGGTCATTAGATTTTCCGTAATGTAATACTCGGTTCGCCTTCTTTCCGAGCATTGACAAGGCCGGGAATAATTGCCATCATGCCTTCAAGCTGTTTACTATCCCAACTTACACGGCCTTTGTTGTACACAGCCATCAGAAAACTGCCTTTGACAGTCGCGCCATTGATCAGCACGTCACGTTTGATCTGCTCGGTAAGTTCTGCAATGTTTTCTTCCAGCGCGGTGAATTTCGGCATGAATTCCGCTTCGATCGAAGCCAGCTGTTCGCGGATCTCGTTGGTAAGGATCTCGTCGATCATGTCCTGCTTTGACATGTTCAACACGTCACGCTTTGCTTGCCAGTCGGCAAGTTGATCCAACCGTTCCTGAATGTCGTTCATTTGTCTCTCCCAGTGCGTAAATTGATATGCTGCATTACAGCGTCTTTGATGTAATGGTCAATGTTGATAGTAGGAATGAAGTTAATGTCCTTGATCTGAATTTCTTCGAGTTCCAGTGTCAGGTTGTAGTTGCCGGCTGTATCGTCGCTTTCATCCGGATCAAAAACTTTGATATTCACTTCAATGAATGTCTTGCCTCGTTCGTCCATGTCTCTCCAATTGTTTTTAGAAAATAGTGCTATGTGTAAATATGCGAGTACCTTATTTACACATAGCACCTTGAATGTTATTTACCGCGAGACTTCAAAATGAGAAGCGCGGCCTGCTTTTTGAGTGCGGGTGTTTTATCGTTCTTTGCAACCCACATGAGCTGGTCATCTGTCCTGTCAGAGTATTTCTGACCGTTACTGGCCACGAATGTCAAAGCCTGTTCCAGCGTCAATTCAGACGGTGCCGGTTTCAAATCAGCCAGGTCTTCCACGAATTCGGTCAGGGATTGTGCTGGAATATTTTCAGGTTCCGGAACCGCTTCCGTTCTTACAGCCGGTTTCTGAAATTGCGTATTCTGCATAATTGGCTGAGCCTGCTGTACAGGTGCCGGAGTTACATCAATGATGTTTCCGTCTGCATCTTCAGAAGCGCCGAGTTCATCCGGTGTATAAACCGTTGCGCCGTTGAAAATATCCGGTGCATACCATCTCACACCGTTCGATATGGCACGAGCAAATAACATGTTGCGCGGGAATTTCTTCCAGTTGTCTTTGCCGTTCAATCCAGCAGCCTGAGCATCCTGCATGGTGAACCTGGACTTGCCAATTTCTTTACCCGCTTCAAGAAACATAAGTTCAACGACCGTATCGCTCATTTCCACCACGCGGTAATTGTATTTACCAGTGCGCTTGATAGCAGCCGCTTGCAGGTTTGCGCCAATAGCAGGTTTCCCCTGGATAATGGCCACGCCTGTCATGCTGGCAAATGGACCAAAGCCGAGTTCCATACCGGCCATGATCTTCACGATCGCCTGTTGAGCGCTTCGTGTGTCTGAGAAAAAACCGCTCGCAGACATCGCTTGAGCGGCTTTGGCAGCATCATCAAAACTGCGGATAATGCCTGTGTTATGAGTAGTTGTAATTTCGTTCATTTTGCCTTAGCCTCCTTACGGCCGTACAGAATTGAGAGTATCTGATAAGTCCTGCGCGTCTTCATCCATCATTCGCTCTTGTTCAGTGCGCGGGTCATCCGGATCAGGTTCGGGTAAAGGTTCCACCCCGAAGTATTCAAGCATTTGTTCAATCGTCATATCCATAGAAATCTCCGTGAAAAATATAAAAAGTCTCACAGCTCACTGTCTGGGTCATTGGTAAATGTGAGCATGGACAAACTGTCCCAGTCACTACATGCAGCGGGTCTTACTTCTCCACCGTGTCCAGCATCCAGCCTAAAGGCGGAATTGCATACTCTGGGAATTGGGGTCTCTCACTGCTATTAGATTGTTAAAGTTCAGGTAATGCTGGTCGTGCAAATTACTTTTTGATCTCTGCTTGTATGCTTTCGATAATTCCGCTTACAAGTTTTTCATTTGACCAATCGATCTCTGCGGGAATGTTGCTGTCGTCGTCGTACCAACATTCCCATGTATCAGGACAAGCCGCTTTGAATTCATCCAGCGCATCCCAGAAACGATCCTGCCTGCTGCGAATCGATCGAACGAATTCAGCAGCCTGGTCTTCACGTAGCTTAGCCTGCAAGTCAATAGAACGGTTCATTGCGTGAATGTTCCACGCGGTAGAAACTCGTCCTTTGCATTGAAATGTGCTCATTTTTTCTCTTCCTGTATTGACATAATTTTTGGATAATGCTAGTATTCAAGTAACTCGTTGAATACTTTTTCTACCCAGCCGAATACTCTCAACCCTGTACCTTTACAAGTTTTTCAAGTTTCTCTTCAACCGCACGGCGAATAAATTTCGACATGTCACTGTCAGTATCCTGGCAGGACTTTTTCATTCTGTCGTAAAGGTTTTCTGGTACCCAAAGGTTGATCGGTTTCTTATTTTTTCGCATTTTCACTCCAAAGTGTTCAGATATTTTTACATTGTGTAAATTGTACTGGACACTATTATATACATTTATACATAACTGTCAAGGTTATTTTACAACTTGTTAATTTATTTTTACGAACAGAAAGGGATAATTATGAGTTTTGTGCAATTTTTACAAGCAAAGATGGATGAGAAGGGAGTAAACCAGGCATATTTAGCACGATATACCGGTAGATCGAGAACGACAATCAGTAATATATTTGCGGGAAAAAACTTTGATCTAAGAATATTGCCGGAATTGGAAAAAGCGCTTGATCTCCCCATTAACACGTTGATGGATGCCTATCACAATATAACGAAACCTGAAGATGATAAGGATTTAGACGAAATAAACTATATCTATTCTTTACTACCTCCCGAATATCGCAAATCAGCGAAGTCTTATCTCAAATATTTACATCGTGAATCTATCGGAGGTTTTGATGCGCAAGAGGGAACATCGTCACCAGACATTGATTAGCAATGAAGCGTGGAAAGAATTGAACGAAAACGAGAAGAAATTATTACGAGAATATATTTTTATGCTGTACAAGAATAGTCGTGTAGCCGACCCAACCAACCAACCAACCAACCAACCAACCAACCAA
>CAZZLB010000297.1:0-1595 GCA_964654655.1 uncultured Rhodoferax sp.
TGGACCAGCGATGATTCTGTTTGAGCCAGTCACGATCGCCTACATGCTCCACCAGCCATCGGACATATCCGGGGAGGTAGATGTCGTCGTCGTCCCATGTAAGGATGAATTCCCCAAGGCATTGCGAGATGCACCGATTGCGCGTTTCCCCCAGCGTGGCCGGTCGAATCTGCTCGTTAACCACCCTGACGCGGGGATGCTTGAAGATCAGCTTTTGCCGATTCATCGTGTTCCACACCACCAGCTCCACCTCGTCAGCGGAGAAGTCCTGCCGGAGAAAGCTCTCAATCGCTTCTTCAAGCAGCTCTGGCCGACCATAGGTGAGGCAGGCGCAGGAGACTTTCACTTGGGGAACAGTTCGGGCGAGTTCTTGTGGTTCCACTCGGCCCAATTATCGTTCAGCCAGAATCCCTTCTTGGGATCATTCTGGACGATCACCCCAAGGACTCCAGCGCGGAAAGCCCGGTGAACGAAGCCATCCACCGGAACAGTTGGAGATTTGTCGAGGCGATGAATCAGCTCGCGCGCCGCCATTGGGGTGACGACGTAAGCCGCCGTGCAGGCCAAGTCCTCAGTCTTCAGCAGGCGGGTGATGTGACGATCAATCGGAGTGCAGCTCGAAGGGTGATAGCTCTTGAAGGTGTCCTTCAAGTAGGGGCACTGGGACAGCAGGTAGAGAATGTCCGAGAAGCTCCGGCTGGAGACGCAGAACGATTTGATCGCATCAGCAACCGCTTGTGAGCTTGTCTCGGGCAGGATGGCATCATCTTCGAGCACCAACACTGGCTCATTCCTCTCAACCGCCAGTTTCCAGATCAGGTAATTGGAGAGCGTGTTTCCGGTGCATCCTTCTCCGATGGTCAGGGTGATTCCGTCGTAGGACATCTTTCCTTCAGCCACCGGAGGAAGATCGCAGGAAAGGACCGCCTCAATCGGTTCCGCATCGAGGCCGATCTTTCGGAGGCTGGGAAGCAGCACCTCCTGAACATGCTTCCATCGACGGACGAACTTTGAATGCACGCCGGGCTTCCACTGGTGCGGCTGGACGGTGATTACGCGAGCGAGCATGGTGGACCCCAATTATAGTTGATGTCGCCACCATGATGAGCATCGTTGCCGTCCCGGCACATCTCCGTGTGGCCGTGCCCTTCTCGATGCGAGCAATGCTGGTTGTGGCGATAGCAGAAGCCCTGCTCCATGTGGACCTTCAGGCCGAGCACCGGACAGAGAATGGTGGCGATCATTCCTTGAACTAGCGCATCGTCCCACCCCATCGTGATGGCTCCATTTCGCTGGTCGATCTCCTCGCAGAATTGCTTGATGATCGGATGCCGCCACAGCGCCATGCTGGAGGTGTGGTAGTTGGTGTAGGGAGCCGTCTTGACCGAGAAGATTTTGTCGCCAAGGAACTTGAACCCGCGCGCCTGCATGAAGTCTTCCGTGAACTGGTTGAAGCTCGGCACATGGTCCTCGAACGTGCAGCGGTAGGTGTAGTCGTTCTCGGCGATTCGCCTCATCACACCAGCGTCCAACGGGGACATGAAATAGGAGTCGTCGTCCAAGCGCATGTAGTGGGTGAACTCCTGAAGCAGCGG
>CAZZLB010000297.1:1695-4450 GCA_964654655.1 uncultured Rhodoferax sp.
GCTCCGGTGTCGCAGGCGATGATGGGCTTGAGATCAACACCCATGTCGCGGAAGAAGTCATCCAGCGCCTTCCTTGAGCCCGGCAGCGGGTAGTCGTCCAGAATCAAGCAGCCGCCCGGAACGATGCGGAAGAACAGGTTCTCAAGGCAGACCTTGGTGGATTCGTAGAGATCGCCATCGAGCCGGAGGATTGCAATCGCTCCCACCGGAGCCACGGCTACCGTGTCCTGAAACCATCCCTTATGGTAGATGAACTCGGAATCGAATCCGAAGGCGCGAAGGTTCTTCTTCACGTTCTCCACCGAGGATGCACTGATTCCGCTCGACACCAACCGCTGCTCGATCGGCAGCGTCGGATCAACGACGTGCTTGCCGATGCCCGGCTGGTCGTGATCGTGGATGCCCGCCATCGGGATTCCCTCAAAGGAGTCGAACAGGTGAAACTTCCTCGGCCGACCACGCATTGCCTCAGCCATCGCGCAAATCTGGGCACCGTAGGCAACCCCGCACTCGACTACATCTCCTTGAATCCCGCGATCGGCCACATCCTTGGCAGCGAGGTAGGTGTGCTGGACCCCCTGCTTGGTGGAGCAGGCCATTGTGGCGTAAACGTCCAGCCTGTCCCGGATGCCTTGAGGAATTGATGCGTAGTCGAATTTCACAGCGATGCCTCCACTTCCGCGATCTTCTGCATCAGCACAGGATCACCGTGCTCGTTGTAGAACGCCTCGGCCCGGTAGTAGTCGAATCCGGGAGCACCCATGAATGGGATGAGTGAGTCCGCCTGCTCCAGCACCGCTGGCAGCACGCCCGGAAGATCGACCTTGGAAATCTGGTCGTAAGAGCGGATTGCGTGCGGCGTCTTGCTTCCACCCATCCGGTGCTCGCACAGGCTGAACTGGAGGTGTGGCCAGACCTTCTTGCCGAGGAGGAGTTGATCATCTCCGTGCCGGTCCAATGGCTCTCCGCTGATGAACGACTCGTAGGAGGGAATCTTGGTGATCTGGCGGAACTTTTCATTCCTGAACCCGCACAATCCGCCCATGATGCAGGCTCCGTGCTGGAGGTGATCGGCAAGGCAGTGCATGGCAGCCCGTGACTCAATGAATTGCGCCACGGCCATTGCGTCCCGAGGCGTTGGAAGAGAGTCCATATCCCGGCAGAGGGTGATCTGAACATCGGTGTCCCAGACCGGCCGCATCCGGGAGATCATTGCCTTGCAGATCGAGGTCTGCGCCCCAATGTCCACCAACTTCACCAATCCGGCCTTTTCGTAGGCGGGCAGGATTTTTGCCGTTCGATCAGCGCCAATGGTTCCGTCGTGGTAGATGCGCCACTCCCAGCCCGGAAAGACTGAGTGGTGCGCCCGGCAGATGGCTTTGATGCCATTGGAGTAGAGCAGCGAGTGCTCATCCTTTCCCATCCAGAACAGGCTGTAACTGATGACTTTCTTCATTTCGTGGTGCGATAGAGGTAGTAGTAAATGGGGATGTCCAGCGGAGCCTCCGTCTTCAGGAGCGGCTGAACCCGCTTGCTGAAGTCGTGATCCTCTCCGAATGACTTTTCTGGAAATCCAGCTTGAAGCGCCAGCTCCCGCTTGATGGCGTTAAGATGGTTCGGCATCCGGTAGTATATGCCGTTTTTCTCATGCCAGTGCGTGCAGGAGATCGTGTGGATGAACTGCTTAGGGTTCACCCCGTTCGTGGTCATGGTGCCACGCAGCTCAACGCAATCAGGCGACTGCTTCAACCGATCAAGAATCAGGGCGACGTAGGACGGGTGGATTGAGTCGTCATCGTCGATGAAGGCGACATACTTTCCGGTGGCCCTTTTCAACAGCAGGTTTCGCTTCGCCCCGATGGACATCGACTTTCCAGTGCGGTCAAACAGCACCTCCACGGGACGGCGGACCATCTGGCGTTGAAGCATGTCCTGGATGCGCTGAAATACCGCACCCCGTTCGGGGAGCGTGCAAATCAGGATGGACAACTCAGGGGTCATTTCGGAAATCCGAGAGCTTGGTGTCGCTCGAAAGTAGCCCTGTCGCGGTCGAAGAATCCACTGTTCCGCTTGAAGGTGGAATCCGTTCCGGTGTGCTTGGTCCACTCATGCTTGAACAAAACTTGGTCGATCTTGACGCTCTTGCCCATCTTCTCGGAGCGGCACTGGAAGTGGTTATCACACCACTCCGAAATGTAATCCGGGTGGTAGATGTAGCCCTGCTCATCGATGAACTTCTTCCCCGCAATCGGCATCGTGTTCAGGTTGGCGTGGTTCAGTCCGTCCCGGAAGTGCAGCACTCCATCCAGATTTGGAAAGTGCTTCTGCATCAGTGTGGCGATGAGGTCATCGTAGCCAACCATCTGGGGAATCATGTCGTCCGAGGCGAGGATCAGAATATCGTAGTCACCCAGCTTATCCATGTCAGCATTCACCGCTGCGATCTTCCCGGTCGATCTGCCGTGGTAGATGAACAGGTTGGGAGTGGCCTTGGCGATTCTGCGAACATCCTCGCACTGCATGGAGGCGTCATCCTCATCCACTGAGACGACGAACTTGATCGGATGCTTCCTCGAAGCCATTGAGCGGTATCGCTGCAACTGGCGAAGGAATAATGTGGGGCGGCCGCGAGTGGGGTATTTTACAACGAATCGCATCAGGTTGAAGTCGTGGTGGTGACTTCTGCCGAGGTGGTGGTGGTTGAATCACTTCCCGTCGTGGTGGTTGAGTTACCACCTTCGGGGGTTTCGCAGGG
>CAZZLB010000298.1:0-4448 GCA_964654655.1 uncultured Rhodoferax sp.
TATATAGTAGAGCGCCATCTCGGAAAGCCCCGCATAGCCGTCACCGGCGAACAGGTTCTTGCCGTCCTTCCAGATCGACTGGTGCACGTGCATGCCGGAGCCGTTGTCGCCGACGACGGGCTTGGGCATGAATGTGGCGGTCTTGCCATAGGCATGGGCCACGTTCTGCACCACGTACTTCAGGACCTGTGTCCAGTCGGCGCGCTGCACCAGCGTGCTGAACTTGGTGCCAAGTTCGTTCTGCCCGGCACCCGCCACTTCGTGGTGGAACACCTCAACCGGGATGCCCAGCGACTCGAGAATCAGAGCCATTTCAGCGCGCATGTCCTGCGTGCTGTCAACCGGCGGCACCGGAAAGTAGCCACCCTTGACCGTGGGACGATGGCCCTTGTTGCCACCCTCCATCTTCTTGCCCGAATTCCAGGGCGCTTCGCCTTCGTCGATCTTGAAGAAGGTGCCCGACATGTCGGTATTCCAGCGCACATCGTCAAAAATGAAGAATTCGGGTTCGGGGCCGAAGAATGCGGTGTCGCCCATGCCCGATGCCTTCAGGTAGGCTTCGGCGCGCTTGGCAATGGAACGCGGATCACGGTCATAAGCCTTGCCATCGCTGGGTTCAACGACGTCACAGCTCAGGAACAGCGTCGTTTCTTCAAAGAACGGATCGATGTTGGCAGTGTTTGGGTCGGGCATGAGTTGCATGTCCGACGCTTCGATGCCCTTCCAGCCAGCGACGGACGAGCCGTCAAACGCATGACCGGAGCTGAACTTGTCTTCATCAAAATGGGAAACCGGCACGGTCACGTGCTGCTCTTTGCCCCGGGTATCGGTGAAACGGAAGTCAACAAACTTGACTTCGTTGTCTTTCACCATCTTCATGACGTCTGCGACGGTCTTGGCCATCAAATACTCCTGGTTGAATCGTTGTTGAAAAGCTTACACGGAATTGGATGCAGTTTTTGTGCCAAGGCTGGCAACAGGACAAATCTGCTCAAGCGCCTATTTTGCCCTGAGTTTGCGAACTTTTTTCCCGCTGCAATCGAACAATCCAGTACTCTGCGGGAAGTCAAAGCACCACTTTGGTGCAACAAGCAATGCACCAAAACCGTTATTTCAATTCTGCACCACTTCGGGGCCAAGTTTCGCATCAAAGGCCCTCAGGCCGCCGAGCAAATCCGGGTAGGCCTGCGCCACCAGATCGGGCTCGCCCTTGACTCCCAGTTCGATATGGCGCCCATATTGCGGATGATCGACACTGGGCAGGCTGAAGACCTTGACCCCGGCGTAGCTTTGCTCGATACGCTCCATCAGCGGTGTCAGCGTGGCCTCCATGGCACCGTAAACAATGACCGATTTTTCGATCCAGGCGGCAACGCGGTACCAACGCGAGTAATACTGGTCCAGCGTCCACTCCACCATCGGCCAAGCCATCACCGGAAACCCGGGAACGAAGTAAACGCCCCCACGCTTCCCCATTGCATGTGGGTCGCTGCCCCCCGAGGGGGCGAATTTTCCTTGGGGCGGCCCTGCGGAAAATTGTCTATCGTTGGAACAAAAGAAGCCGGGGATCTTGTTGAAGGGATTGGGAATGATGCTTGAGCCCACTGGAAACATGCCCATGTTCAGGCGATGGATGTTGTCGCTGCGATCAGGCTCATAGGGGACGCCCTGCTCTTTGGCCATGTCCTGCATGCGCTCACGGATCAGCGCTTCGGCCTGCGGGTGCAGAGCCAGGTCGACGCCCAAGGCGCGCGCTGCGCACTGGCGCGTGTGGTCGTCCGGTGTGGCACCAATGCCGCCGCAGGAAAACACCACATCGCCGGAGGCAAAGGCACGCTTCAAGGTGGCGGTGATCCGCTCCGGCGAGTCGCCCACGTAATCGGCATAGGCGAGTTGCAGGCCGCGTGCCTTGAGCAATTCGATGACTTTGGGCAAGTGCTTGTCGGCTCGCTTGCCCGAGAGAATTTCGTCGCCAATGATGATCAGGCCAAACGAAGGTGCGGCGCTGACGGCAGTTTCAGATGTTGATCGATTTGTCATTCGGCAATGTTAGCGTGTCACTGCCGGACAGCGCCGGCACTGCCACTTCGCCCTGACCCGGATTGAAGGTCTGCTGCGCGCGCAATGCCTGCAGCGCAGCCAGGCAATAGTGCGCAAACCAGAGCGACGAGAAAACAAACACCAGCGTGTAAATCCAGATCGCCAGTGGCAGCAGAATCACAAACGCTGCCGCCAGCAAAGCGCCCGAGGCCCAGATCACGCTGGGTGCCGCGCCCAGATAACCCGACAGGACCCCCATGCCCAGCAGCCAGCCCCGATGGCGCCGGAAGACTTCCTTGCGCTCATCCTTGCTGGCATGTTCGGCCAGTGCATCGAATGCCATCACGCGGTAGGTGAGCCAGCCCCAAATGAGGGGTGGCAACAGCAGAATCAGTGGTGGCAGCAACCACAAAGGAACCGAGATCAGCAGCACCAGAAAGGCCAGCAGGGTAGAACTCAAGGACCACCAAAGACTCAAACCCAGTGACGCACCGCGCTTGCGTTCAAGCCCGGGAAAACGTCGTTCAGCCACCAGCGAAGTCAACGCGGGTGTCATGAACAGCGCCACCGTCAACAGCGACAGCACGACGATCACGGGCGTTACCGCAAATATCACAATGAGCGGCGCCAGCACCATCTTCAGGCTACCCATGCCTGCGTTGTGCAACCAGGCCCAAAGCCGGTTCACGAGCATGGAGCTCTCCAGTGCCTGACGCACCCCGTCGAGCGCCGCGTCCCAATAGAAATAGCCCAGACCCAGCGCCAGACAAACCGTCAGGAGCAATGGAAAAAATGACAGCGCAACCACACGGGGACGAAGACAGTACGCCATGGCGCGCCAGAAGGAATCAAGAAACAGGTTCATGCGGCGACGCTCGCCAGATCAGCTTGGCTCAGCCAGCGCCACTGGCCCGGCGCCAAGGCATCAGGCAGTCGCAGGCCACCGATTTGTGAACGATGCAAGCCTTCAACCCGGTTGCTGACAGCGGCCACCATGCGCTTGACCTGGTGGTACTTTCCTTCGGTCAGCGTCAAGCGCAGATGGTGCTCGGCCACCCTCTCCACAGTAGCGGCCTTCACCGGCTTGGGGTCATCGTCCAGCACCACACCGGCGAGCAATTTCTGCAACTGTCTTTCGTCAAGCGCGTGCTTGACGGTCACTTCGTACACCTTGGGCACATGGTGCTTCGGCGAACTCATGCGATGAATGAATTTGCCGTCATCGGTGAGGAGCAGCAAGCCGCTCGTGTCCTGATCCAGCCGACCCACTGCCTGCACACCCTGGACTGCCCCTTTTTGCGGTCGCAATCGCAGTGGCGAAGGCAGCAGGGTATAGATACTGGGGTAGGTCGAGGGCTTTTGCGAACACTCTGTCGCCAGTGGCTTGTGCAGCATCACATAAGCCTTCTCGTGGTACGGCCAGTCCGCGCCCTGCACCCGAAACCGCAAGCCTTCAGCCACAAACTCGGCACTGCTATCGAGGCAGGCGAGCGGCGCCGGAGCATCCGGCGACCGGTACACCTGAACCAGGCCCTGCTGAATCAGCCCCGCGCAGACGCGCCGCGTGCCAAAGCCCTGGGAGTAAAGAATGTCCTGCAATTGCATGACGCGAGTATATGAAGCGAAGTATGGCCTTGTCGGCAACAATCTTTACAAGCCCTTAACTCACTTTGCGGCATTTGCAGCACGAATGCGGCATGATTCGGCTGTGAGCAAGCATTGAAAGGTGGCGATCATGAACAAGCTGATTCTTCTTCCCGTCGCATTGGCCGTCGGTGGAGCCTCCCTGGCCCAGGAGGTCGGCCGCGTCATTTCTGCTACGCCCATCATCCAGCAAGTCGGTGTACCCAGACAGGTCTGCACGACCGAGCAAGTTGCCGCCCAACAAACCAGGTCAGGTGCAGGGGCCTTGATGGGGGCCATCGCAGGCGGCGCCATGGGCAATGCGGTCGGTGGCGGTGCCGGCAAGGCCGCCGCCACGGTGCTTGGCATCATTGGCGGCGCGGCGCTTGGCGACAGCGTCGAAGGCTCGCCCAGCACGCAATTTCAAGACGTCCAGCGCTGCACTTGGCAGAACGTTTTTGAAAACAAGCCGGTTGCCTACAACGTCGTCTATGAATTTGGTGGCAAACAGTACTCGGTGCAGATGCCGTCCGACCCGGGACCTACCGTGCAGCTACAAGTCACTCCCGTAGGAGCGACCTCACCAGGGCAGGCACAAGCCAGCACCGTGACCTACGCACAGCCGATCTATCAGGAGTCCACCTACGTGGTTCCCGGGCGTCCCGTTTACCTCGGCTATCCGGTTTATTACAGTCAACCGAACTACGTGCCGATCGCGGCTCTGATGGGAGTGGGGATGTGGTTTGGCAGTCAGGGGCATTGGCACGGTCGCCACTGGCGCTGAA
>CAZZLB010000299.1:0-4439 GCA_964654655.1 uncultured Rhodoferax sp.
GGCTCGCAACGGAATTCGGAACATGACCATTGCCCCCGGCATCTTTGGCACACCGATGATGTTCGGCATGCCCAAGGAAGTGCAGGATTCACTGGCCGCCAGTGTGCCTTTCCCGTCACGCCTGGGCACACCACAAGATTACGCGAAATTGGCCTTGCACATTTTTGAAAACGACATGTTGAACGGAGAAGTGATCCGTCTGGACGGAGCCATTCGCCTGGCGCCACGGTAGGAAATCCCGGCACGCAGCCGTCACCCCGCCGATAACCCGAAGGAAGTCAGTCGGCGTGGCACTGCGCCACAATATGAGTTGTGAGCATTCCCCAAACCTTTATTCAAGAGTTGATAGCGCGCGCCGACGTGGTCGAAATTGTCGGGCATTATGTGCAATTGAAGAAAGGCGGGGCAAACTATAGTGGCCTGTGCCCCTTTCACAGCGAAAAGTCACCCTCTTTTTCGGTTAGTCCAACCAAACAGTTTTACCATTGCTTCGGCTGCGGAAAGAACGGCAACGCCATCGGTTTTCTGATGGATCATGCGAGCATGACTTTTGTCGAGGCCGTCAAGGATCTTGCCCAAAAATACGGCTTGCAGGTGCCAGAAGAGAACGCCAGCCCTCTGGACCAGGCCCGGGCGGCCGAACACCGCCAAAAACAGACCACACTGAGCGACGTACTTGAAAAGGCGGCTCAAGCCTATCGCAAACATCTCAAAGAATCCACCAGAGCAGTCGACTATTTCAAGCAGCGCGGTTTGTCGGGCGCCGTTGCCCAGCAGTTCGGACTAGGCTACGCTCCCGAAGGCTGGCGCAGCCTGGCCAGTGTCTTCCCGACCTATGACGATCCCTTGCTGGTCGAAAGCGGATTGGTCATACTGAACGATGAAGTGGGCACCGCAGAAAGGCGCTACGACCGTTTTCGGGATCGGGTGATGTTTCCGATCCGCAACATCAAAGGCGAATGTATCGGTTTTGGCGGCCGCGTGCTGGGCGATGAAAAACCCAAATACCTCAACTCACCCGAGACGCCAGTCTTCAGCAAGGGCCGCGAACTGTATGGCCTGTTTGAAGCCAGAAGCGCGCTGCGCGAACATGGTTATGCTCTGGTAACTGAAGGTTACATGGACGTGGTTGCACTGGCGCAGCTGGGCTTTCCCAATGCAGTGGCAACTCTGGGCACCGCCTGCACGACAGAGCACCTGCAGAAGCTGTTTCGATTTACCGACTCAGTCATATTCAGCTTCGATGGTGATGATGCAGGACGACGTGCAGCGCGCAAAGCACTCGATGGCGCCATTCCCTTTGCCAGCGACATGCGCAGCGTCAAGTTTCTTTTTCTGCCGTCCGAGCACGACCCTGACAGTTTCATCCGCGAGTTTGGTAAAGAGGCATTCGCACGTTTCGTCAGCGAAGCAGTACCTTTGAGTCGATTCCTGATCGATACTGCCCGCGAGGGCTGCGACCTGAATGCCGCAGAGGGTCGTGCCCATCTGGCCAGCCGTGCGCGGCCTATGTGGACGCCGCTGCCAGACGGCGCCCTCAAGAGGCAGATCTTGATCGAGATTGCCGACTACGTGCAATTGGCTAGCCGCGAACTGATTGACTTGTGGACCTCCGGTTCCAATGCGAATCCGCACCACAGTTCGAGACGCCATCAAGGCGGCCAACCTTTTGTCAGCAGCGACTCTGCGGATCTGTTGAAAAACACATCACGCCAACGCCGTTTGACTGGACGTGCGCCACCGATCAGTCGCGCAGACCACGCCGCGCGGTTGCTGCTGGGACACATGGCAGCACTGGACCTCTTGTCAGCCGAGGATCATTCGATGCTATGTGAGTTACCCGAACCGCACGGTACGCTGTTTGTCTGGCTGGAAGGTCAATTGCACGAGCACGGAGCGCAGCCATGGGCCGCACTGCGCGAAGGATTGCGGGGGCACCAGCAGGAGCAATTGGCGGTGCAACTGATGACGGGCTACGAGTTCGGACCGATCGATGAAACCGATGCAACACTTGCCGAACTGCGCAATCTATTGAACCGGATGCTGGTTGAACGCCTGAAGGTGCAGGAAACACAGGCTATCCAGGAAGCCAAGGCTGACCCATCCGCCCTGATTCGCTACCGCGAACTGCAAACGCGTCGGCGACAGCTGGAAGCAGGCTTGTCTTCGACGCCGGATCTTCCCGACCGACCGTCGGCCTGATGGTACAATCCGACCGCCCAATACTCGGCAAGAGCGACAGCAGCACCTCCGACCCGGCCAACCGCTGACATGGTTCACAACTGGCTATATTTCGCAAGGACTGCACACCAAATGTTCGCCCGCACATCTTGCCTTCAGGAACAATTTTTCGCCACTCAGGCAACGCCCCACAGATTGCGTTGACTGGGTTTGTTGAATGCGTCTGTTTTCGAAATTTCGAGG
The DNA here is from genome assembly GCA_964654655.1 of uncultured Rhodoferax sp. Lineage (GTDB taxonomy): Bacteria > Pseudomonadota > Gammaproteobacteria > Burkholderiales > Burkholderiaceae_C > Rhodoferax. The sequence continues at coordinate 2,425 of CAZZLB010000299.1, forward strand.
TTTTTCATGCCTGCTCAAAACGCCAAGAAGTCTGTCCAACCCAACGCCCGGTCTGGCGCCAAAACCAAACCAAAGAGCGTCGCCGTATCCGCTCCGGCCAAAAGCCCGAAAAAGACGACTCCCAAACAGGGCGCGAAGATGCCGAAGCCCAGTGTCAAGGTTGCGCATGCTTCCAAGCCATCCAACAAGGCTATCTCCCCTGAAGCAAAAAAGCCTGCTGCACAGGTGCCAGAAGGAGACCCCGTTCTGAAAAAGAAACCAGGCCGTCCACCAAAAACCCCTCTGGCTGAGGTTGGAGCAACCGGTCCGATTGGTGCAAAACGCGGCCGCAAGCCAAAACTGGCGGCATCGGCTAGCGCCGTAGACACCCAGGACATGGCCGACATTGAAGCTGACTTGGTGGGAGAGCCTATTGCTGCAGGTGAAAAGGTAAAACCACTGCGCATGAAGATCAGCAAAGCCAAAGAGCGGGCTTTGATGAAAGAGTTCGGTCTGGATGAAACCGTGCTATCAGAGGAGGATATTGCCAAGCGGCGTTTACGTCTGAAGGCTCTGATCAAACTGGGCAAGACACGCGGGTACTTGACCCATGGGGAAATTTCGGATCATCTGCCTGACAAACTGGTCGATGCAGAAACCCTCGAAGTCGTGATCTCCATGCTCAATGACATGGGCGTGGCCGTTTATGAGCAGACACCCGATGCAGAAACATTGTTGCTCAACAACAATGGCCCCACTGCCGCCACCGAGGAGGAGGCCGAGGAAGAAGCAGAGGCGGCACTCTCCACTGTGGACAGTGAATTTGGCCGTACCACTGACCCTGTGCGCATGTATATGCGCGAAATGGGAACTGTTGAACTGCTGACGCGCGAAGGCGAAATCGAAATCGCCAAGCGCATTGAAGGCGGCTTGATGGCCATGATGGAGGCGATTTCGGCCTCTCCCGCGACCATTGCCGAAATCCTGCGGCTGGGCGAAGATATCCGTGAAGGCAAAGTCGTCATCACCACCGTTGTGGATGGATTTTCCAACCCCAACGAGGCCGACGACTACGTCGCCGAAGAAGACTTTGACGAATTCGACGCCGCCGACGATGACGACGGCAAGGGCGGGTCCAAAGCTCTGACAAAGAAACTTGAGGAACTCAAGCGGGAGGCGTTGACCCGCTTTGACAAATTGCGCGACCTGTTTGAAAAGATTCACAAGATCTATGACAAGGAAGGCTATGGCTCACCGAGCTATATCAAGACGCAGAAATTGTTGAGCGAAGAACTCATGTCAATTCGCTTTACCGCCAAGGCGATTGAAAAACTGTGTGACATGGTTCGTGCTCAAGTCGACGACATCCGCAAGAAAGAGCGCGAACTGCGCCGCATCATTGTCGATAAATGCGGTTATCCGCAAGAGCACTTCATCGCCAATTTCAGTGGTCGCGACAAGCACGGCAACAGGGTCCCAAGTCAGCTACTGAACCTGAAATGGATCGAAAAGCAGACCACACTGGGTAAACCGTGGAGCGCCATCATGGGGCGCAACATCCCACCGGTGCAGGACCTGCAACAAAAATTGACCGACTTGCAAGCCCGCGTGGTGGTACCACTGGACCAACTCAAGGACATCAACAAACGCATGAATGAGGGTGAGTCCTCATCACGTGCTGCCAAGAAAGAAATGATCGAAGCCAACCTGCGTCTGGTCATTTCGATCGCCAAGAAGTACACCAATCGCGGTCTGCAATTCCTGGATTTGATCCAGGAAGGCAACATCGGCCTGATGAAAGCGGTCGACAAATTCGAATACCGCCGTGGCTACAAGTTCTCCACTTATGCCACGTGGTGGATTCGCCAGGCCATCACACGATCGATTGCAGATCAGGCACGCACCATCCGGATCCCGGTGCACATGATCGAAACCATCAACAAGATGAACCGTATCAGCCGGCAACATCTGCAGGAATTTGGTTTTGAGCCAGACGCGAGCGTGCTGGCGGAGCGGATGGAGATTCCGGAAGACAA
>CAZZLB010000300.1:0-2714 GCA_964654655.1 uncultured Rhodoferax sp.
CGGCCTTGGACATGTTCAGCGCCTCTGCCGCTTTGACAAAACTGCCGGCGTCGACCACGGCATTGAAGGTTTGCATCTCCAGAAATCTGTCCACTATCCCTCCAAATGAAACAATTAATTCATTGTATTGCTATTTATCATTGATTGTTTATCCAATACAGTTCAAGCCATGCACTGCAAGCCAGCGCATTCCAAGCATTTTTATTCGTCTTATCAGCAAGGAAACCATCATGTCCAAGTCCATTCAAAACAGCCTGAATCTGGCCGCCCGTATTCTGTTTGCCGTCCTGTTCTTGCCGGCTGGTATCAGCAAGCTGACCGGCTTTGCCGGCACCGTAGGCTATATCGCTTCGGTCGGTTTGCCGCTGCCCAGTCTGGGCGCGGTGCTGGCGCTCGCCGTTGAAATTCTGGGCAGCGCTGCGTTGCTGGCCGGCTACGGCACCCGCATTGCCGCGCTGGCGCTGGCGCTCTTCACGCTGGTGGCCAGCTTCTTCTTCCACGCTTTTTGGGCAGTGCCGGCGGACCAGGCTTTTGTCGTGCAACTGCTGTTCTTCAAGAACATCGCGGTGGTTGGCGGCCTGCTGGCCCTGGCAGCGAACGGCGCCGGTGAGTGGAGCCTGGATGCGCGCCGCAACGCATAATTGATTCAACCGGAGCAGCCTCGATGCCCACCACCTCACTTTCATCAGCCCAGGGCCTCCCTGACCGGATGCCAACCTGGTTTGTGCCGCACGGCGGCGGGCCCTGCTTCTTCATGGACTGGAATCCGCCCCATGCCTGGAACCGCATGGGCGATTTCCTCAAAGGTCTGGCCTCCACCCTGCCGCAGCGCCCCAAAGCGATTCTGATGGTGTCGGCGCACTGGCTGGAGTCGTCCTTCGATCTGACTGGCGGCGCAGCGCCAGAGCTGATTTACGACTACTACGGATTTCCGCCGCACACCTACGAGCTGAAGTATCCGGCCCCGGGCGAGCCGCAGCTGGCGGCGCGCATTGCGGCGCTTCTGGGCCAGGCTGGTCTGCCGTCCAAAGTGAACCCGAGTCGCGGTTTTGACCACGGCATGTTCATCCCGCTGATGTTGATGTTCCCGGATGCCGACATCCCGGTGGTGCAACTCTCGCTCAACAGCAATCTGGACCCTCAAATCCATCTGGAGCTGGGTCAGGCCCTGACCACACTGCGCGACGAGGGGGTCTTGATCGTCGGTAGCGGCATGAGCTTTCACAACATGCGCGGCTATGGTGATCCGCGCTTCGGGCCGATCTCCGACGAGTTCGATCACTGGCTCACCGACGCGGTTCAGGCCGAACCGGCGCAACGAAGCCAGGCGCTGATCGACTGGGCGCAGGCGCCGTCAGCGCGCCTGTCGCACCCGCCGCGCGCCGAGGAACACCTGCTGCCGCTGATGGTGGTGGCCGGTGCCGCTGGTACCGACAAGGGCCAGCGCGTGTTTTCGGACCGGGTGATGGAGACCACGTTGTCGGCGTTCAGTTTTGGGTAGACCGACAACGATAAACAAATTGTTTATACTCGGAGCGTGATTGAGAGCTTTGCCAATACCGAGACAGAACGCTTCTTTGCCACCGGCAAGTCGCGGCGCTTGCCGCCAGACATCCTGCGTCGAGCGGTGATGCGACTAACGCAGCTTGACGCGGCCACTGTCGTCGAAGACTTGCGACAACCGCCATCCAACCGTCTCGAAGCCCTGAGCGGCGACCGAGTTGGGCAATGGAGCGTTCGCATCAACGACCAGTGGCGGGTGTGCTTCCGGTTTGATCGTGGCAATGCGTTTGACGTTGAAATCGTGGACTACCACTGAGGAGTGATGCATATGAAGATCAAGAGACCAGTGAACAACCTGCCAGCTGTGCATCCCGGCGAGTTCCTGCGGGAGACCCTTGAAGAACTGGGTCTGACGCAGGCTGCTTTTGCCGAAGTCATCGGTGTCTCGCCCATGCGTGTGTCGCATCTGCTCAAGGGAGACCGCCCAGTGACCGCCGAACTGGCCCTGCGCTTGGGTCGCGCATTGGGACAGACGCCGCAATATTGGTTAAACCTGCAAACCAGTTACGACTTGAAGGTCGCCCAGACTGAAATGAAAGACAGCTTGCTTGCGGTGCGGGAATTGATCGCAGCGTGAGAGGCCGACTTTAGGCGCAACGCTCCAATCCGGCTGCGTGTGTCGTGGCAAACTGCGCTGCAAGCCTGCGGCGCAGTGTCGCTGCGGCAGTGTTGGTTCACCCACCTACGGAGTCGCCCATGTTTCTGCTCAACCCCCGGCATCTGGTTCGCAACTACCCTGATCAGCGTTCGCGCGAGATCATGGAAAAAACGGTGGCTTTCTTTGAGGCCAAGGGGCTGACCCGACTCAAGGAAGACTACAACGGCGCGGTCTGGTACGCCGACTTTCTGGAGTTCTGCAAGCGTGAAGGCATCCTGTCGTCGATGATGACGCCAGCCCGCCACGGCAAGCCCGGCGAGAACGCGGTCTGGGACAGCTGGCGCGTCTGCGGCTTTGCCGAGATGCTCGGCTTCTTCGGCCTGTGCTACTGGTACACCTACCAGGTGTCGGTGCTGGGCATAGGACCGATCTGGATGAGCCACAACCAGGCGCTGCAGGCAAAAGCCAAGGCGCTGCTCGACGAGGGCCACATCTTTGCCTTCGGCCTGTCGGAGAAAGAGCATGGCGCTGACATCTATACCTCGGACATGGT
>CAZZLB010000300.1:2814-3954 GCA_964654655.1 uncultured Rhodoferax sp.
TGGGACGCCGCGCTCAACACCATCAATGTGGGCAAGTACAACCTGGGTTGGGCCTCCATCGGCATGTGCACGCACTCGTTTTACGAGGCGATGGACCACGCCGCCAACCGCCATCTGTACGGCAAGACGGTGACCGACTTTCCGCACGTCAGGCAGCTCTTCACCGATGCCTACACGCGCCTGGTGGCCATGAAGCTGTTTGCGCTGCGCGCGGCGGATTACATGAAGAGCGCCAGCCTGGAGGACCGCCGCTACCTGCTGTTCAACCCCATGGTCAAGATGAAGGTCACAACCCAGGGCGAGGATGTGATCAACCTGCTGTGGGACGTGATCGCCGCCAAAGGGTTTGAGAAGGAGCCCTTCTTTGCCATGGCCGCTGCCGACATCCGCTGCCTGCCCAAGCTCGAGGGCACGGTGCACGTCAACATGGCGCTGATCATCAAGTTCATGGCCAACTATTTCTTTGCGCCCGCCAGCTACCCCGAAGTGCCGCGGCGTGACGAGGGCTCGGATGACGAGTTCCTGTTCAAACAGGGGCCGACCAAGGGACTGGGTAGCATCAAGTTCCACGACTACCACCTGGCCTACAACAGCTTCGACCTGCCGAACCTGAGTGTGTTCAAGGAACAGATCGAACTGTTCAAGGAAATGGCCATGAAAGCCCCGCCCACCAAGGCGCAGGCGCAGGACATTGACTTTTTGCTGACCGCCGGAGAAATGTTCACGCTGGTGGTGTACGGTCAGCTGATTCTGGAAAACGCCAGGATCTACCAGATGGACGATGCGCTGGTGGACCAGATCTTCGACTTCATGGTGCGCGACTTTTCCAAGTTTGCGCTGCAGCTTTACTCCAAGCCCAGCAGCACCGACGCACAGATGGCGCAGTGTCTGAAAATGATCAGGAAGCCGGTCGTGGACGAACAGCGCTACGGCGCGGTCTGGCAGCAGCACGTGCAGGCCATGAAAGACCAGTACGCCATGCCCAGGTAAGAGCCAGCCGGCTCACAAGGTCAGCGAAGTTGAAGCCGGCCTGCCGTCAAGGTACAACTGGCTGGTCGCTGCCGGTGTTTGCGAGAGCAGCTTGCCGCGACGGAACACCTGCAGGCGGGTCGCGCGAAGCCGGATCGCCTCCACTGGATC
>CAZZLB010000300.1:3964-4429 GCA_964654655.1 uncultured Rhodoferax sp.
GTCGCGTGCCTGCAACAGGACGAAATCAGCATTGCAACCCACCTCCAGCCCATAGCCCTGCAGACCCAGAATCCGCGCGGGATTGACGGTGACGGCATCGAAGCACTGGCGCATGGCGCTCTGGCTGGTCATCTGCGCCACATGCAGGCCCATGTGTGCGACTTCGAGCATGTCGCTCGAGCCCAGGCTGTACCAGGGGTCCATCACGCAGTCGTGACCGAAGGCCACGTTGACGCCAGCGGCCAGCAGCTCCGGCACGCGCGTCATGCCACGGCGTTTCGGGTAGCTGTCGTGCCGGCCCTGCAGCGTGATGTTGATCAGCGGATTGGCCACCACCTGCAACTGCGCCTCGGCCATCAGCGGCAGCAGCTTGCTCACGTAATAGTTGTCCATGCTGTGCATCGAGGTCAGATGCGAGCCGGTTACGCGTCCGTGCAGCCCCAGGCGCTGTGTCTCGAAGGCCAG
>CAZZLB010000301.1:0-4428 GCA_964654655.1 uncultured Rhodoferax sp.
ATCCTCGACCTCAATCTGCCCGGCGAAGACGGCTACAGCATCGCCCAGCGTCTGCGCGCTGCCCATCGTGATATCCATATCCTCATGCTGACGGCCCGCACCGCCGTTGCGGACCGCCTCAAGGGCTATGTCTGCGGTGCCGACAATTACCTGACCAAGCCGGTTTCAACGACGGAACTGATCGTCGTCGTTGACAGCATCATGCGCCGGGTGGTGGAAGCACGCGAGCACATGGAACACGTCACGGTCGATAGCGCGCGCCTGCAGTTGATCGGGCCGGCCGGCACCGTGACACTGACGCCGCCCGAGTTACTGCTGCTCAAGAACCTGGCAGAGGCCCCCGGCTGCAAGCTTGCCTACTGGCGCATGCTGGAGTTGCTGCAGATGGAACTGGACGACAACGGCAAAGGTGCGCTCGAAGTGCGGGTCTCGCGCCTGAAAAAGAAAATGCACGAAGTCGGCGCCCCCGACCCGGCCATCAAGTCGCTCTGGAAAGAGGGCTACCAACTCTGCCTGCCGGTGCAACTGCTGCACTGAATTTCCCTTGTCATGCCGGGCTACGATCCGGCAAAGTGCGCGTCCAGTTTATCGAGCAAGGCCAGGCCGCGTGCCGGATTGCCCGCCTGCGCAGCGGCTCTGAATTGCACGCTCAGATCGTGCTGCACCAACACCGTGGTGGCGAGTTCGTCAAACAGGCGATTGATGCTGGTGTTGCGGCTGGCGGCCAACTGCTTGAGCCGCAGGTGCTTCTCATCCGGAATGCGCAAAGTAACAACGGACATATCAATCCTCCTTCAACAAATCGGCTGGCATGACGATGCGCAGCTCGGGAAAATTCAACTCGGCACCCAAAAAATCGGCGCGGTTGTAGGTAACGATGGCCTGGGCACCCGCCGCAACCGCGAGTTCAAGCACGTGGTTGTCTGCTTCGTCACGCAGGTTGGGGCGCCACAGGTAATAAATCTCGATGAGGCGGCACACCGCCATGAAGGCGTAGAACATTTCCAGCCGTTCCTCACGGGTCAGCGGCGAATCAATAAACAGTGGGTCACGTCCCATGACATCGCGGTACTCGGCAAACAGTGCCAAAGACATACAAGGCGTGTACCGCCCCTGCAGGCAGCGCCGGATAAGGGTACGCGATGCACCGTCGGCACTGCGCAATGCAGAGACAAACACATTGGTATCGATGACAAGGGCGCTCACAGTGCAGATGCTATCACCGGCGACAGCACTTTGTCAAAATCCGTGGCAATCCATGCAGTTGTCTATGCTGCCCACCCCCCGCTTTGACTTTGCGCTGACGATTGCCCTTTACACCGAATGGCAGGCCGTCCTGACAAGGGCAGAGCACATGCCGCCCGGCGTTGCTTTGGATGGTGTTCTGGGGCATTTGCGCTATTTGGCATCATTGGCGCATTTGCAGGACGTGCATTATTTGTGGCGACCCTTCTTGCGCGACCCGGATGACGACATGGTGCTGGAGTGCGCAGTTGCGTCGGGCAGTCAATACATCGTGACCCATAAGGTCAGAGACTTTCGGCGCGTTGCCGAACTAAAAGTGCAGGCCATCAGCCCTGCTGATTTTTTGAATATGTTGAGGAAATAGCCATGACTGCATTAACCATTCGTTTGCCCAACTCAGTACACGAGAAGATCAAGGAACTGGCCGCTCGGGATGACGTATCTGTGAATCAGTTTATTGCCAGTGCCGCGTCTGAAAAAATGGCATCGGTATTGACGCTGGACTTCTTGAAGTCAGAAGCAGTCAATGGCAAGCGCCGCGACTTTGAACATTATCTGAGCATGGTGCCGGATGCACCCGCACAAGCCGGTGATGAGTTGGTATAACGGCATCTAGCGCCCGTCTGGTAAGCGCAAGCAGCTACTGAAACGATAGCAAGCCAGCTTACGGCAAGTCATCCCCCGGCAGCGGTGGCAGGTCTGGGCTGGCGGCCAACCAGGCGTCGAACCCGGCCAGGTCGCCACGTGCCTGACGCTCCTTGAAATACGCCTCGGTCTTGAGCGCCGACACTTTTTTCGGATTCCCAAGGCAAGTCCCGTCCGCTGGATGGCTAGGAAAACATCCATGCCTGTAAGGAGTTGCAAGTTTTGCGGTTTTCATATTGATCAAATTGTCCTCACTACAAGTCTGCATCAGAACCAGCGATGCCCGTTGTGCAAAGCAGCGCATGTACTGATTCAGGTTGAAAACTTCGAGGAAACGATCATGGCAATTTACGACTTCAATACCGCTGGCGCCTTGGCAAACTTCAGTTCAGACCCCGCGACAACCGCCGGTGCGTTCACCGAGAGTCCAACCGCAGGGTTGAGTGGAGGAAGGGGAATAGCTACTAATTTGACGGACCGGATCTATGGCGAAAATGTGGGATACGCCGTTGCAGAGTCAAACGGTTACAAAGTTTCCGTTTACGCATTTAATTACGCGAACAACGGTTATGGAAGCATCGGCTTTTCGGTGGATAGCGCCCCAAATGCCAACAACGGGACTGGTAATGTTGGCCTGTACGGGGCACCTCAGGAACCCGCCATCGGTTTTAGCATAGCAGGAAGCGGCGGCTGGTATATCAACAATACCGTCGACCCTAGCCAGACCCAATACTGGCCGTTCATCGCCAACGGTAACTGGTTTTACCTCGATCTGACGTTAATATTGACCAATAAGGCTGCTGGCACATGGTCGTTGGACTTCAAGATATACAACAGTGCCGCGGACGGTACTGTGGGCGCATTGAACTCACAAAAGACGACCACTCTGACCAATACCGATCTGTCATCAGCGTCAACTATCTATGCTTTCTTCGGACAGCAAGACAGTCGCGTGTCGGTATTTGACAGCTTTTCATCATCTCAGATCTTTGCGCCAGTCGTGGACCTCAACGGTGTCACAACTGGCACCGATAGCACCGCCACGTTCACTGAAAAAGCTGGGGCCGATGACGGTACGGCAGCGGTGTCTTTTACCGCCACTGGCACCAATTTGAGCGACACCGACTCTGCCAATCTGTCCAACCTGAAAATCAGCGTTCCCTTGGCCCAGGTAGCGACAGGCGATCAATTGCGGCTGGGTAGCACAACCATCGATATCACCGGCACGACAGACAGTGGCTCAGTCAGTTACGGTGGTGCCACATTCACCTACGCGATCGCCGATGCGGGTAGCCCGACCATTCGCACCGTCACTTTTTCCAGCGCAACAACCAAAGCCAATTATGAGTCGCTGCTAGATGCGCTCAAATACAACAACACCTCGGACGCGCCAGTAAACGCATCCACCCGTGTGTTTAGCGTTACTGCAAGCGACGACTCACTTGCTTCTAGCGCTGCGACATTCACCGTTACCCTGGCTGCGGTCAACGACGCACCGGTGCTGGACAACAGCAAGTCGCCCACCTTGGGCAGCATCGCAGCCAATCTGTCAGCCCCCACCGGCGGCTCGACCACCAACAGTGTGCTGGTCTCGGACCTGGTCAACACCACCCCGTTGGCGAATTACAGCGATCCTGAAAGTAACTCCGCTGGCATCGCCGTCACTGGTGTCAGCAGCAACGGCACCTTGTGGTACAGCACCAACGGAGGCACCAACTGGACACATCTTACCGGTACAGTCTCCGCCGCCTCGGCGCTGGTCCTGAAGGCCGATGCCAATACGCGCGTCTATTTCCAGCCCAACAACGGCTATAGCGGCAGCCTGACCGACGCCATGACCTTCAAGGCCTGGGACCAGAGCAGCGGCACGGCCGGCAACACGGTCGACACCACCTCGGGCACAGCCTTCTCCAGCGCAGCCGACACGGTGGCCCTGTCGGTCGTCGCAAACGTAGTCCCGACCTTTGTGGGAGCCACCACCACTCTGACCGTCAACGAGAACGCGGCAGCGACCGACATCAAATCGCTGCTGCATGTCAGCGACAGTGACAGCAGCCAGACCGAAACCTGGTCGCAAAGCGTGGCGACCAATCATGGCGGCACGCTGACGATCACCAGCGCTACCGCATTGTCTGGCAGCACCGACATCACTCCTGGCGGGACGATCACCTATGCCCCGACAGCAAACTATGTGGGTAGCGAAACCTTTACCGTCGGCGTGAGCGATGGCACCGGCACAACAACGCGGCAGATCACCGTCACCGTCAACGATGTGGATCCGGCCATTACGGCCAGCCAGAGTTTCAGTGTTGCCGAAAATTCTGCTGCTACCACGGTGGTGGGCACCGTTGCCAATACCGGTGATACCAACGGCTTGATCTGGTCGATTACCGGGGGAACTGGGCAGGGCCTTTTCAATATCGACAACAGCACCGGCGTCATCTCCGTGGCCAATGGCGCCGCGCTCAATTACGAGGGGACCAACAGCTACACGCTCACCGTGGCGGTGGACGATGAAGACGCCGACACCAGTGCCGA